>JAJRTM010000444.1 GCA_024278285.1 Planctomycetota bacterium | reverse complement strand
GTCGCGATTGGTGCGGCACTGATGCGCGTTCTTTATAATGCGATTAACTTACTTGGCATCCGTTCGGAACTGGAGTTTGCTATCATCGGCATCGTTATTTTGGGAGGTGTCATCACCGATGAACTTGTCAAAAGATTCGCCGCCGCTCAGCGTCTTAAAGCAGCGAGGAAAGTATGATAGAACCAATCAACGAAGAAGTCGGCAATGATCACAATTCGCAAACGCTTGCCGCTTCTGCAAAAAAGCCTCGCAGTAAGCGACTCAAACGCCTTGTGCTGTTTCTGCTTTCCATTTATGTA
Source organism: Planctomycetota bacterium (assembly GCA_024278285.1). Lineage (GTDB taxonomy): Bacteria > Planctomycetota > Planctomycetia > Planctomycetales > Planctomycetaceae > Rubinisphaera. The sequence continues at coordinate 3,667 of JAJRTM010000444.1, read as the reverse complement.
GGTCTCTGTTTAATGTTGATGATTATTCAACGTAAGTTAATTTATTTTCCGGCACGAGAAGCCTCGCTGACTCCCGCCAGCCTGGAGCTTCCCGTGGACCGGTTTCATCAGATTACTGTTAAATCGGATGATGGCTTAACACTGCACGGTTGGCATTTGTTACCGCCGGGGCGATCTGCATTAGACGAAACAGAACGCCAGTGGGAATTGGATCTCGGGCGTCCGGTCATCCTGTTCTTTCCGGGCAATGCAGGGAATCGAGGCTACCGCAGCACAGAGATGGAACAACTGAGCCGATTGAATGCGGATGTTTTTCTGATTGATTACCGAGGCTATGGCGACAACACCGGCGTCCCCTCGGAAAAAAACTTTGCGAAAGATGCGCGTTCGGTCTGGAGTCATCTTGTGGATAATGAGGGAATTTCACCTGATCGAATCCTGCTGCTGGGCGAATCACTCGGCGGGGGTGTCGCGGTCAGTCTCGCCAGCGAACTTTCTCAGCAAGGGGTTGATCCGGGCGGTTTATTTTTGAAGACGACTTTTTCCTCGCTGGTCGATGTCGCTTATTCACACTACCCGTGGGTGCCTTGCGGTTTGTTGATGACCGAACGATACCCTTCCGCCAAAAACATTATCCATATAACCTGTCCGATTTCGATACTGCATGGCTTGAACGACGAAATAGTCCCGTTCAAACTTGCCCAGCGACTTTATGAAGCCGCTCCCGAGGAATCGAGTTCAAATATCCCCAAAACATTTATTGAACTTCCGACCGCAACCCATAACAATGTTCTACAAGTAGCCGGCAAAGAGTATCTGAAATCAGTCGATGCGATACTGCAATTAATTCGCCGATAAGAGGAAAGCCTAAGCATCGATCAAACAATAACTGTCGTCTCTTTGGATGGCCCAGGCGCATCGTGTCTGGGTGACGCAGTCACAAGAAGTCTTATCAGACACTCTGCCTGAACAATATTCGCTCCTTCTTTTTTACCATTTCATGCTTTTTCTTCGTACGAAACCACATTCTCGGCTTCTTGTTGCGGGGCAACTCAGACGCGGTGCGTCTGAGCCATCCCAATCGTTTGATCGATGTTTCAGTGATTCAGTTCAGGATCGCTTACCGTAAACCCGACAGTTATTGTTTGGCCAATGCTAACCTGCGAATCTTCAGAATATCCTGCCACTTTTACGCAGCGCTTCATTGATAGGATTCTAACGAGGCTCTGCCTCCAACCGACTGGCACTTGTACAAAATCTGCAGGGTGCGTCCCAGCGCACATTGATAACACAGGGTGCGTCGTGACGCACCTTTTTTAATACGCGAACCTCATTTGGTGCGTTACAACGCCCCCTACGAATGTCATTTCAATTTGACTGCGCACCGTTCGTCAACTTTTAACGTTTGAAACAGATGATTTGAGCCCCCTGTTGCTTTCAGAATTGATTCGACTCTCATAACATATCGCTTAAAACTGGAGAAACACCAGTATCATATTTTTATTCCCAAAGAAAATAACTTCCGTATGAAAACGATTGAATGGATAGGTGATTCAGCAGGTCATCTTCGGCTGCTGGATCAAACGGCTCTTCCGCTGGAGACGAAATTTATTGATTGCGAAACGACGAAGGATTTATTCGATGCAATCCGCAGGCTCAGTGTGCGCGGGGCGCCAGCGATTGGTGTCAGTGCAGCTTATGGCGTGTTACTGGGGCTTCGCGATATTGCAGAAGGTGATCGCAAATCATTCGATACCACTTTTTTTGAAGTGAGTGACTATCTTGCAGAGAGTCGCCCGACCGCGGTCAATCTTTTCTGGGCATTAGATCGTTTGAAAAAACTGGTGAAACATGAATCGGAACTTTCCCCCTTGCAAATGCGGGAGCGATTGCTGAAAGAAGCGATAGCAATTGATACTGAAGATCAGGAAATGTGTGCTGCGATGGGGCGATTCGGTGCAGAATTGATTCCCGAAGGAGCAGGTGTTCTCACACATTGCAATACCGGCTCACTCGCAACCGCTGGAGACGGGACTGCACTGTCTGTCATCTTTGCCGCCCACGAGCAAGGCAAGAATATTCATGTTTATGCAGACGAAACCCGCCCACTATTACAAGGCGCCCGGCTCACTGCCTGGGAATTGATGCAGCGAAATGTGCCCTCCACTCTCATTTGCGATTCAATGGCTGCCTGGGTGATGAAGCAAGGGAAAGTGCAGGTGATCATTACGGGGTCGGATCGTATTGCCTCGAATGGAGACGCTGCCAATAAGATTGGCACTTACGGTTTATCGGTTCTCGCCAAAGCACACGGAATTCCCTTTTACGTGGCTGCTCCTTCAAGTACGTTTGATTTCGAAATTGAATCAGGAGAAGAGATTCCGATTGAACAACGAGACAGCAAGGAAATCACGATCGGCTTCGGCAAGCAGACAGCTCCGGACGGTATGAAAACTTATAACCCCGCATTTGATGTCGCCCCTGCAGAAAATATTACTGCGTTGATTACCGAACGTGGCGTCATTCAACCCGTGACAAAACAAAATATTGCAGCGTTGTTGAATCGAGAATCGTAACGTTCAAAGTAACTATTCAGCATCGGCGTAGGGTCCGCTACCCGCGGACCACGATGGGAAGCGGCTCCCTCTATTTCATGCGGTGGTCCGCGAGTAGCGGACCGTACGGGCTGGGTTTATTATGAGGTAAATAACACGAAAAAAAGGGCAACTGTTTTTCGACAGTTGCCCTTGGGAATATCTCTTTTCACTTTTGCGTTTTAAGCTGACGCGACTGCTCCTTCTTCCTGATTCGGAGCTTCAATTTCTCCATCGAGAAGAGGATACATCGCATCCACAAAACCTTTTAAGTGGTTGCTGCGTGTCTGGTGCTGCAATTTCCTTAATGCTTTTGATTCAATCTGACGAATACGTTCTCGCGTTACCTTGAAGATACGTCCGGTTTCTTCGAGCGTATAACTGTAGCCATCGCCCAAACCGTACCGCAGTTTGATAATTTCACGTTCGCGATAAGTCAGACTTTTCAAAACGTGATTAATTTTGTCTCGCAGCATCTGCTGCATAGCGGTATCTGCAGGAGTGCTTTCAGATTCATCCTGCAGAAAGTCGCCAAAGCTGCTGTCTTCGCTTTCGCCAACCGGCGTATCAAGACTGACTGGATGCTTCCAGGTTTTCATGATCCGTTCGGTTTCTTCGACAGACATATCAATCGCTTCAGCCAACTCTTCCATCGTTGGTTCGCGTCCTGTTTCCTGACGAATTTCTTCAGCCTTGGCTTTCAGGGTCGAAATACTTTGGAACATGTGAACGGGAATACGAATTGTGCGAGCATGATCTGCAACCGCACGAGTAATCGCCTGGCGAATCCACCACGTTGCATAAGTCGAAAACTTGTACCCTCTGCGGTATTCATATTTTTCAACACCACGCATCAGGCCAGCGTTTCCTTCCTGAATTAAATCAAGAAAACTCAAACCACGGTTACGGTATTTCTTGGCGATAGAAACGACCAACCGCAAGTTGCCTCCTGAAAGATGTTGTTTCGCTACTGTCCAGGCGGCAAAACGACGTTTAATTTCTTTCGTTCGATTGATGAATTCTTCAGGAGTTTCAAGAATGTCTTGAACGATCTCTGCTAATTCGTGCCGCAT
>JAJRTM010000443.1 GCA_024278285.1 Planctomycetota bacterium | reverse complement strand
GCTTGTATGTTCAATGGTGCCGTTGCTTTCAAACAACGCACTTGACAAGCTTCGTGTTGCTTCGCAACCCAGAGGACAAGTCCTCTGGGCTATCCATTCTTGTCAGAAATCGATGAAAAACGCCAGTAATTATTTCAGATGGCACTTATGTATAAACAACAGGTGCAAGCACGCCATCCTACGACTAAAAGAGCCGGCACCATTGATTGACGGCATTGTATTACTGTCTGTAGAACATGGATTATGCACACGGTGTTTGGTGCGTTGCAACGCACCAAACTATTGCAACACGGTTAAACCAATAAAAAAAGCGACCAGTCAGACTGATCGCTTCTTTCATTAAGTTGTCTCAACGAATTGAGGACTACTTTTTCTTTTTCTTAGCAGCAGCCTTCTTCTTTGCAGGTTTCTTGGCTGCTTTTTTCTTAACGGTTTTCTTTACCGTTTTCTTGGCTGCTTTCTTGGCGACCGTTTTCTTGGTCGTCTTTTTGGCTGCCTTTTTCTTTACCGTCTTCTTGGCAACTTTTTTGGCTGCCTTTTTCTTGACGGTCTTCTTGGCAACTTTTTTGGCTGCCTTTTTCTTTACGGTCTTCTTCGCTGCTTTTTTCGCTGCTTTTTTCTTGGCCACTGTAACTCCTCCTCAGAGTACCAGGGTGGATGGTTTCCGCTGCTTACCGGGCATACCTAAAACTTTGGAAAACCGACCCACAATATTGAATCCATTCCAGGTAAGTCTCCTCTGACAAACCTGAATGTCCTTACGCCGAAATAAAGTTACGTCAAATCTTCAACGAAGAGTTTGAATGACTTACGTCAATCACTGACATCACTCATTCCTTACCACGTAAGGACTTACATAAATCTGCATCAATTTAAGCTTTACTCAAAATAACGCAAGAGTATTTTGCAACTTTTTTTTATCCGATCCCGTCTGGCGATCATCTCGGTCTACTCTTTGCAAGAATAAAAAAACGAATCAAGACGAAAAATATTCGTTGTGATGAATCATAGTGAACCCCATAAAGTCGCTGCAGTAGACTCGCTTGTTTCGTTCAGTTCTACATAAGACAAAGCGACTCATTTCCTTGTGACCAAAGTTCCTTTAACAAAACAGGCAGCCTCTGAAATAATCTTACCACTTCAAGCAACCTGCGCAACGGTATGCGATTAAAACACTACGAATATAGTCTTTATGTCTGATCGTTGGTTGAAGTTAATTTGTAACAGGCATTTGAACGTATCAAGAATTACATTTCAATCACAATCAATCTGTCACAGGAAGAGGCGACTTCGCTTTTAAAATATGTCTAAAAACAAACGGTATTGTTCGCGAACATTGCCCAGGCAATTTGTTTTTTCATGTACTGATTTCTGTTCCCGTGAAGATTAATTTATGAACGAGTGACGGGTCGTACTGTTGTTCAATTTATCATAAAAAATATTTTCGTTTCTTTTGAAAAAGTTTTTTATTTTACGAATATTTTGAACCATTCAATGTAAAAAATACATCTTTTGCTCTGAGGCATCCGTTTTAAGATACTCTTCACAGATTCAGGCATTGCGGATAACTTTCACATTCCTGTCCATTGTTCATCCCTCTTATTTTATGTTTTGATACGTGTCAAACTCTTCATTCACTTCTCAAATTTGTCGCACAAATAGTTCAGCTTCATCGCGTTTGAAGTCCGTTCGAAATGCGCATTTATCGAAGGTGAAATTGTTTTTCTTATTGCGATTCTCTTCTCAATATTTTTCGATTTTAGAGAGTCGATTTTCACTGATCTTTGCAGCCATTTTTTTTGCATTCACGCTTTGCGTTACCGGCTGTGTCTCCATCAGCGATCAAGGTTTGACCATTCTGTTCTCTCAACCTGTAGAACAGCTCGTATCAAAAATTTCATCGGATAACAGCCTGGAATTAAATGAGTCAGACGAAACGGTCGAAAATTTGCAGGAAAATGAACCGTCTGTCATCAATTTCGCTTCTCCGCTGCAACGCAAACTGAACATTGATCACTGGCGATCGATGCCCATCTGGCCCAAGCCGATTGCTGGCGTGGAAGAAGTTCGTTCACTTCAGGCAAAGCCGCTGTTTCGCTGGCAGCACCAGGGGTTCATCGATCTTCCTGCACAATCTAAGGATAATCAGCCTGAAACTGCTTCCACAAAGGCCCTTTTGGATGAGAAATCGCCAACAAGTGATGAATCGGTTGCGAAAATCGCCCAGCCTAAACAGATGCAGCCCCCTCTAGTTGCCGAGTTGCAGCAGATCGCCAGCCGAGATCACCTGAGCGGTTGGAACGCAACAATCATACTCGCCCGGCAAGCTCCCGAATTACTCACGTCCAATCACCTGAACCGATTGGAAGAGCTTTCCCTGAAAAGCATTTCCTACGATATTGCTTCGGGCGTTCGTGATGAAAGTGGATTGAAGCCAGCTCAGCAGGACGATTCTTCTGAGAAGATCAAACTCATTAGCAACTCGATGCAGGCGGCTGCGGCTGAGGCCTGGTGTTATGCACTCGCAAAGCAGCTGGGGGAAGCCACAGATATTTTCACGAAAACAGGACTTGCCTTACAAAATGAAGAGATCAGTGATGCGGTTCGTCTTGAGTTAATGCGAGGCATTGCCCGAAAAATTAAACCGCGATTGATTCCAGCGCTTAACCGTCAAATGGCAGAATCGGAATTACAGCAAACGAAAGTTTCGTCACTCACCCTGGCCGCATTGGATGCCTGCATTTGTTATGCGATTCAACATCCACAATCGATGAGCGAGAATCAAACCGCAGAACTGCAATCGGTCATGACGATTGATCCAGAAAGTTTGGACCCATCAAAACTTTGGCCGGAAAACATTTGGGATTTGCGTTGGCATCAGGATAATCAGGTTGTCAATCGTTTTGGAATGTGGCTCGCGCTGACAAAACATCCGATTGCACAAAGTTATTTAACAAGAAGGCTAAATCATCTGGAACATTCGGTCCAATATCATGCCCTGCGAAATTTGGGGCTGCTTCATTCTGAAACCGCATTGGAAAAACTGCGAGACATTGTCGAAACACGACCAGGGACTTCCCGCGCGGTCGCTTTAATGGCTATTGGGATTCAAGATGAAAAATTGATCTATCGTTACCGAAGTGATGAAGCTGCGATTGTCCGCCTGGCGATTGCACGGTTTGCCGGTCAGCATTTATCAAGCGAATCTGTAAAAGCACTCCAAGAGTTAGCAGACGATGAAGACCTCAAAATTCAGCAAGCGGTTGTGCAGGCTGTAGCCGGGTGGCCCAATGAGAAAGCGTTCCCGGTTTTATCCACTGCGTTTATTTCAGGAGGCGTACCGACCAGAAACAAGGCTCGTAAACGTCTGGAACAACGCTTCGATCTTGTGATGACAGCCATTCAGGATGAACAGAGTGATCGCGAAGATATTCTTAAAACGATCAGCCGAAGTTTTCAACTCGCTTCAAATGCCAACGGTGTTCTATTTAATGAATCAGACTCGCCAGTTCAAAGTGAAAAACCAGAACAGAAAAAAATCCGAGAGCATGTTCGAGAACTTCTGAAACAACTGGGCCAAAGCAGTGACTCCTCACTAAAAAAAGATCGCCATTCTCGTGAAATAATCAGTCTGTTTGAACAATCCCCCCAAGCCTTCGATGATGTTCTTAACGAGCAAGGCATGAAACAGTTGGAACAGATTCTGAAACAATTAAGCTCTCTGAGAATCTCTGAAGCCGAAAAAGTTGTTCAACTAAAAAATGGCTCCTTACAACAGCGACGACGCTCCGCCCATTATTTGGCAGAGCAGGCAAAAACAAAAACACTTGCCACGTGGAAGCTGCGCCTCATTGCAGAACGATTGAAGCAGGAGCAGGATTTGCATGTTTGCCGCGATTTGATGATGACGATCAAACAGGACACCACCCAGGAGGCTCGCGTGGTGGCTCAAAGCGGACTGACCCACACATGGCCCGATGTAAGAATACTGGGCTGTCAGTACGTCCAAAAACAACGTGTCCCGCAACTCGCCCCATTTTTGCTTCCGCTACTTCAAGAACGAAATCCTTCCGTTCAACGGGCGGCTATCCTCGCCTGTGGGAATTGCCAAAATCCGCTGGTCATCGACGGTTTCAAAGATGCAGAAAATACGCAGCAAACCGGACTGCGATCACTACTCGGAACAGTGAACCGCGAAACAGAACTGCTCGTCATCGCAGGAATGGCCCGGCTTGGCGATGAACAGGGACGCAGCGAGTTATTGAAGTTAAGCTACTCTTCAGAGACCAATACCCGCAGGCAAGTTGTTCGCATCATGGGAGAATTGCAGGATCAACGACTGGTCGAACATCTGATAAGAATCGGCTGGACAGAACCCGCCCCCGATGTCCGCCTCGCCGTCCTGGATGCCTTGAAGAATACGGTCCCACTTAATCAGCAACCAAAAATCATTGCCAGCAATTCAACAAAACAAAAAATGCAAATCTGGTCCGAATGGTTTGATGAAAGTAAACTCTAATCCGATACGCCAGTGAGTTGGGTCGGGTCTGCCGTGTGTCTGGGCGAGTCATTTACGGATGTCAATGGGCTGCCGAATAATGCGTCCCGCAATAAGTAAAATGACCCCAAGGATTGCCAGCGGAGCAGCAGCCATCGAGGGAATCGATACTACACTAATGGCTTGTGCTAAGTCAGATGGTTTAGGTGCCGTTGTGGAACTGGCAATCAAATTGAACGCCCGGATCATTCCGATGAGAGTGACTAGAAAACAGGCGAACGCCACCGTGAGTGACGCAATTCCAGACCGAACCAACCACTGTGTTGAGCGCGTTGGTGGAGCCGTTGATGTTGCATTGCTTGATTCGTAGGGGGTTTCCGTCATGGTTCGTACTATATTTTAGTGGCTCGTATTGGAGTAGTGACGTAGCGTGGGTAAAATGTAGGTTGGGATAGCGATAGCGTATCCCAACATTTCGGGGACGGTTTTCTGAAAACCACTGGCACGATTTTCTGATTGATGCACACGTTGGGATACGCATTCGCTATCCCAACCTACCCAAAAACGCACCACATTTACCCACGCTACGTCACTGAGATACCCGATTTGTTCATTTTGGTTGTCCTTCCAAATTTGCGGCGCATAAAGAATTGGCTCTGAAATCACTTAATTATCATCCTGCCAGCCGTGGCGGGGTTCATTAAGCCAAGATTTGACCTGGGAGGCCATTTGTTTTGCGCGGTCGGGGTGAATCGTTAACAAGTTAGTTTGTTCTCGATGATCGGTCGATATGTTGAATAATTCTACCGGTGTACCGTCAAGACTGAGAAGTTTCCATTTTCCATCGAATGCGATTTCTGTTGCGTAAGGTTTTGGTTTTGGTGTGTGGCGTTGCAGTTTTCGATAGATATCCATCTGCCAGAAGAGAGTTCGTTTTTGAAGTTTCTTCCCACGACACAATGCCGGCATGAGATCGATGCCATCTACCGATGTTTTATGTGAGAAGTCAACCCCGGCAACATGACAGAATGTGGGAAGCAGATCGATTGTGCTGCCAATGATTTCTGAAGTGGCGTTTGCGGGGATATGACCGGGCCAGCGAGCAATCATTGGTACGCGGATGCCCCCTTCGTGCAAGTCCGTTTTGCCCCCTTTGAAATCGGCAATGTTGGCTTCGTATGCTCCCCCGTTATCTGAAGTAAACAGTATCAGCGTGTTTTCTTCCAGACCAAGTTCTTTCAGCTTAGCAAGAATTTCACCGATCTTGGCATCCATGTGTCGAACCATCGAGCGAAAGCGATGCTGATCATCTGAAATCCCCTCTGCTGCTGTGGCAGACCAATGCGGTTCGGGAGCCGGTTCGTAAGGTTTATGAGGGACCAGCCACCAGAGATTTAAGAAGAAAGGTTTATCCTGTTTGCTGAACTTCTCGATCAATTCAACAGAATAATCGCCGTTGATGTCTGTGAAATGCTTGGAGTAATAAGGATCATCCTGTTTGATGACCACGCCATCCCGCATCAGGCAGGTGCCTCCTTTGCGAAACAAGGTTCGTTCCCGTCCCAGTTTTCCACGAATCGGCTGCTGTTCAATCTGGCATTGATAGTAATCGAAGCCCTGTTCTTTAGGGCCGGGAATGTCCTGTTTTCGGTTTCCATTTTCATCAACATGCAATCCTCCCAAATGCCACTTCCCGACATGGGCTGTGACATAGCCGGCCTGCTTGAGAAGTTTGGGAAGAGTGACGGTGCCGCGAGGTAAATGTTCCGGGCCGTCTGTAAAGTGTTGTCGGATGTTGAATCTGAGAGGATATTTTCCGGTCATTACAGAAGCCCGTGTTGGCGTGCAGACCGCAGAGGCTGCATAAAACTGCGTTAGTTTTGTCCCCTGCATTGCGAGTGAATCGAGATGAGGCGTTGGGTTTGTTCCACCAAAGCACGTCAGATCGGCGTAGCCCAAATCATCGGCAAGCAACAGAATGATATTGGGCCGAGATTGCTCAGCCAATAAAGTCGAGGGGAGGAATAAACAGAGGGTAAGAATAATAAGACGCATCAAATCTCTTTCTTTGGTGACTTTTATCGTATTTTAGTTTTACGAATGATATTGCTAATGTCAATCAGGCACCGGGTAGCACAGACAATCCCGTTCAGGGTTGTCTGTGTTGCGTAGCAACCCGAGGAATTTATTTTCAGGCAAGGCTTATTTTGATTCTCAAACCTTTTACCCAATGCCTCGGTATTGCAGAAATAAAGTCCGACATTTACCTTGCAATCAATGTCAGGCACAGCCTGACCCGGTAAATTTCTTAAGTTGTTGCCAGTTGCACTGTTGCGCCTTGGCTCTTGATTTTACGGTGTGTGCCACGGCTCTGTGAGCCGTGCAAACTGAAAATCAAGCTTGATTTTAACAAGATATTCTCACTCCAACGCAACACGGCTCACAGAGCCGTGGCACACGAAACCGTTATTTCTCGC
>JAJRTM010000442.1 GCA_024278285.1 Planctomycetota bacterium | reverse complement strand
CGCCGAAAATATGCAGACCTGTTCGAAGAAGCAGCCGGCTGTGAAATGCACGATACCGAAGCCGTTCAGAAACTGGCTGCTGATAACGGAATTGAAACTGCGGGAAAACATCCTGATGTGATCGTTAATGATCTGTTTGAAAAACTGGTCGAAGATAATTTAATGGGACCGGTTTTTGTGATCGATTACCCGGCCAGCATCTGCCCGTTAACAAAACGAAAGCAGGATGACCCCGCGATTGCAGAGCGGTTTGAGTTGTATGTGCAAGGGATGGAATTGGCAAACGCTTATACGGAATTGAACGATCCGAAGTTACAGGAAGAATTGTTCGCGACTCAGTTGGAAGGGCAGGACGAAGAAGATTCAATGGCGAAAATGGATCACGAATTTATCCAGGCACTTAAAGTCGGCATGCCCCCGGCTGGCGGTTTGGGAATCGGAATTGATCGCCTGGTCATGCTATTGACGAACAGCAGAAGCATCCGAGACGTCATCTACTTCCCGCTGTTACGCCCAGAAGGTGCAGGTTCGTCTGAGAAATGAAAAAGGCCCGATGTCAAGATTCTTGTGAGAAAATCAAAACACCGGGCACGGGCAGAGATCGCATTTATATTCAAAATGTCCGCAAAGTCAGCGTGATTTATTCCCAGAAAAGTGAACGTGCATCGCTGACTGCGATTTCATCATTTGATAGGAAACAGCCCAAAGATGTTAATCAAACCGGCTGTCACAAGTAGTTCCCCTCAATGCCCAAATGTTTGCACGAAATGTGTTCTTTTTTTGAAATTATTCGATATACACCTCATGTCATTTGTATAACTGATGGTGCAATCTCGTTCACGCCTCGCAGGTTTTAGGAAAACAGTTTTCGGTTACGGCGTTCAGAACAGACCAGCCGTGCTGGGCAGTTCGGCTGGCTCACGTTTCCAGATCTTTTAACGCCATCGCGACATAATACGGAAGATCTGAAGCGATCAGCCCATGTTTTCCAAAATGTTCTGCGGCGAGGTCTCCTGCCTTTCCGTGAACGTGAACCGCCAGTTGAGCCGCTTCGAACGGTTGCATTCCCTGGGCAAGTAGCGATGTAATTAACCCGGTCAGCACATCCCCCGAACCTCCTGTTGCCATCCCGCTGTTGCCGGTCGTGTTGATGGACAGCCGGACGCCATCACTGATGATCGTGCCATGCCCCTTCAGGACAACAATGCAGTTATGTTCTCGGGCAAAAACTTTCGCCAGCGATTCCCGATTTTCCTGAACATCCTGCGTGGTCGTCTGAGCAAGCCGGGACATTTCTCCCGGATGAGGCGTCAAAATTCGTGGTCCTTTGTGTTGGGCGATTATTTCCGGTTGACGAGCCAACGAATTCAAGGCGTCAGCATCAACAACGAGCGGCTGGGGCGTTTCTGTATATAAGGAGGCAATCAATTGATCGAGCAAGGGCGACTCCCCAAGTCCGGGACCAATTCCCGCAGCGGTGCATCGATCAAGCTGCTTTTGGATCGCGGATAAAGAGGCCATCGTCAGTTGCCCGGCTGAATCCTCATTCAATGAAACCGTCAAATAAGAAGGCTCCGCAGCGGCGATAATCGGGCAAACAGATTCCGGAGCCGCGACAAAAACGAGGCCACTTCCTCCACGAAGTGCAGAAAGCCCGGCCAATGTGACCGCTCCTGCCATGCCGCGAGAACCACCAACAATCAGCGACGTGCCAAAAGTTCCTTTATGAGAAGAAACAGGACGCTTGGGAAGGGTGGGCAGCGGCCCAATCGGGATGACCATGATGTTCTCCGAAAAGAATGATGAGAGGGTAATCAAACAATTACAGGCGACAAATTTTTCAAATCGCCCCGGCTGCGACCTCGCTAGAAATTAACGGAATCATTATAACTTGTCTACGAAGGCTATTACAGTGTTACTGATATAAAAGGAGAGAAACGTGGATCTGGAACAGATTAAAGAGTGCATCCCGCATCGCGAACCTTTTATCTGGATTGATGAAGTGCTTGAGCTGGAAGAGATGTCGATTCATGCAACTAAATATCTTAGTCCGGATCTCGATCTGTTTCAGGGGCATTATCCAGACTTCCCGATTCTGCCCGGCGTCATTCAATGTGAAATGGCGATGCAGGCCGCAGCAATTCTCATTTCAAAAATGCACGCCCTTGATGGCGAAAATGTGCCTGTCGCGACGCGGTTGAATAATGTCAAATTCAAACATATGATCCGCCCCGGCGATACCGCCAACATTTACGTCGAAATTACCGAACAACTTTCCAACGCCTTTTATTTAACCGGGAAAGTCGTTGTCGATGGACAGGTTACAACCCGGCTTGACTTCGCAGTCGCCGCCACCGATGCCCCTTCCTGATACAAGCCAGTAAGAAAACAAGAGAAGTAACGAAGAGATGATCAACGAGTCTGAAAAACATTTGCTCGATCAAACGTATTCCTGCGATCAATTCAGTTTCCGCTATCCGGGATACTGGGAGATCGAAGAGCAGCAAACTGAAGATGGGTTAACCGTTACTGTTTCCACTGACGATGGGAGCTTCTGGATGCTCACTTTAATGGAAGGTGCTGCTGAT
>JAJRTM010000441.1 GCA_024278285.1 Planctomycetota bacterium | reverse complement strand
TGCCAGCTTTGATCCGTCCGATGAGTTTGGCGAAGAACAAGGTCGTTATATTGATTTCGAGGAAGGGACAATTTACAGAAAACGTGGATTCTATCTTGAAGGAATTGTCGATCACGAACGGCTTCCCGATTTACTGGTCGCTTTATCAAATGGAAATTGGCCGGTGACGATTACACGCGTGCAAATGGTTAAACTTGGCTCCTCTGGAAAAAGTTCGTCTCAAAAAGGTGGGTTCCAGGGAGGGGATTCGTACAATCTTGAAGAGAGCATGCAAGAGTCTGAAGGTACCTTTGGTCAGGGAGGTGGAGGAGGCAGGCTTTCCAACCCAACTCTTGGCGCAGGCAGGAACAACAGGAGCCGTGGTTCGGGAACAGGCAAGCACGCTGAATTGGCCAGAGCTGCTGTCATTGGAAACGGCTTGGCAAAAGTTGCCATCAGCGGAGTTATTTATATTTGTAACGCGCCTGAAATTTCAGAGAACGATGCTGCTGATTCTGCTCAGGAAGAAGTTGCCCCGGAAGAAACGATGGAGCAACCAGAACCAGAAACTCCTGCATCGCCAGATACACCTCCAACGACGGAAAAACAGGAAACTCCGGCTAAGCCAGACTCTGCAACACCAACCAGTTCAGAATCGGAAGTAAAAAAGAAGAAACCGGATTCGGAACCTGCGGAGTCTGAAAAGCCTAAGGAGGAAAATAAGAATGCAGAAAAGAAACCTGCTACTGAATCTACTCCGAAACCAAAAGCAGAGAATCCATAAGAGGCTCTGTGATTTGTTTTCATAAGAATTATTGAACTTAAAAACCGTAACAAATTAATTGTTTATAAAGGGGTCACCAATGGCCGGCATTAAAGATAAATTGTCTGTTGAAGGCATGAAAACCTTGTTCCTCAAGCATGGCGAGAAAATCATCCTGGGGTTGGTTGCCCTGTTTGTGGTGATGAGCCTGGTCGGAACGCAATGGGCCTCTTATAAAAAAGTGCCTGGCGAATTAACAAACAAACTGACCGCCGCTGATCGGATTATTGAAAATGTAAATAACACTTGGCCTGAAGAGGAAAAAAAGAACTATCCTGATTTCAGTCCCAAAGCACAGGTAGGGCAGATGTTAGCCAGCATGAGTTCTGCGCCATTCACTTACAGCACTCCTTTCTGGACACCACCTGGGGGACAAAAAGAACCTTTCAAAGAACCTGACTATCTGCCCGTTGTTGATTTAATCGCCACTCCGGGCCGAACAATGCTGGCTCAAAACAATACCGAAGATTCTGAAATGGACGAGGACTCAGAAGACTCTGATGATGAGACGACAACAGATGAAGATGACGAAGAGGGAGACGATGATTTCGCGAAAAGAAAAGCAAGCAACACCACAGGAAATACTCCACTGGGTGGCTCGGGAACGGGAGGTGGCCTCACCTTAAGTTTTGGCGGTGGTGGAGGTGGCTTGGGTGGTGGTTACGAACAGGAAATTTCGAACTTTGAAGATCCCAGTTCTTCGGTCTTGGGAAACTACACGGAAGCATCGGAAGGCGAAGAAGGTGGGATGATGGGTGGTTCAGGAATGGCTCTTCCTGATTCTGTCAAAGGGGTGCCTGTGCGTTATATCAGCGTGCGGGGGATTTTCGATCTGCGTAAACAAGTTCTGAATTATGCCCATGCTTTACAGACCGACATTACATCTGCAGAGAAAATGGTGAAGTTTATTGACTTCAAACTTGAACGGCAAGTGGCAGATTCTCCCCAAGGCCCCTGGGATGGTGAATGGGAAACTGTTGATATTTCCGTTGCGAAAGATTATTTAACCCATACTATTGATTTTGACCAGGATCCTGTTTCACAGGGTGTTCGCGATTCTGTCATCACGATGCCTCTTCCTGCACGCTTAATGGGAGTCTGGCGTAATAAAGTCAATCACCCCAGCATTAAAGAGTTTGAATTGTCTGATGAAGAAATGGAAGCGGAAGCTGCTTTGAATCGAAAAATCATCGAAGAGTTTCGTAAAAACAGAGAATCGATTGTGCAGGAAATTCCACCGGGGGGCTTTGCCGATCAGCAGATTAATATGGCACAATTCCAGGATAGTTTTCTTGAAGATAAAGGAAATAGAAAAAAGCTCGGTAAGGATGTCGAGGATATATTTGGTAAAGACTCCAAGATAGATTCGGAAAAATTAATTGAAAAAATTAAAGAGCAAGTCGATGCAGTAGGGAATCTTGTTTTGTTCCGCTATATCGATTTTGATATTGAACCTGGGAAGTCGTATCAATACCGAGTTCGACTTGTGTTAAGAAATCCAAACTACGGTGTGCCGGTTGATCAAGTGAATACCCCATCGGTTGTGGAAGGGCAAATTCGAGAAACGCCAGTGAGTGACTCAAGTAACGTGGCAACGGTCGCAGAAGATTATGCTTACTTCCTTTCAATGGTGCGTCCACCCAGAGGTAGTGCCAGTGAAATTGCAGAAATGTTGATCTATGAATGGTTCGATGAATCCGGAACATTGATCAAGGGTAAGTTGGCAATGGAGTTGGGAGATTACATTGGCGGAAAACAGAAAACGTATGTCTTACGTCCCGATCAAATGACGTTTGAAGAGGAAGATGACGTTCTTTTCAAATCGAATGACCTGCTCATTGACGCCATGTTTGTCGGAAGACTGGACAGAAACCTTCACAGCGACTTGAAAGCTCCTGCGGGTTTGTCTCGCCATGAAAGTGGGATAACGCCGGAAGCTTTGGTTCTTGATCGTGAAGGGCGACTCAAAGAGATCGACCCGATCAGCCTCGCTTCTCTCCAAAAGAAATACGAATCGAATTATAAGAAGGAAAAAAGCCCTTTCGAAGATCTTAAAGGTGCAAATGAGAAAGCCCTGACCTCCACAGATGCAAATGACTTGTTTGGTGAAGATGAGGGAGGGGCAATGTCTAGCGGCAGCAGCATGATGGAAGAGATGATGCAGTCAGGAATGGGAGCAGCGGGATTGCGTGGGCGAAAAGGAAATGCCTCAAGATTAAAAGGCGTTAAGAGCAAGAGAGGTTCAAAAAGGAGTAGCCGCAAATAATGGCGACATTCTTTTACAGACCAAGGCAAACACCTTGTACCTTCAAGAAAATGCAGGGTGTTTGTTTGGGACGATTATTCGCAATCCCATGTTTCCTGATTAAGTTTTCCCAACACATCGATATTGGTTAAGTCGAACTTCAGTGGTGTGACGGTAATATATCCTTGTGCCAACGCATGAATGTCGGTTCCTTCGTCCATCGCATAATTTTCTAATGGATTAAGACTGGACCAGAAATACGGTTTTCCTCTGGGGTCAATGCGTCTCTCGATCGCTTCGGTGTGTCGGTTCACACACATCGAAACAAAACGGACTCCTTTAATTGGGGCATCGCTTCTCGGGAAATTGATGCTCCACAATAGCCCTGGCTGCGGGTTCTCTTTAAGCAATCGACTGATAATCGAAACAGAGCGGGCAGCCGTTTTTTCGTAATCGGGGGGCGAATCCATCGACAACGAAATGGCAACAGAAGTAATGCCGAAAAACGCCCCCTCAATCGCCGCAGCGACCGTTCCAGAATAAAGAACGTTGATACCGTAATTCGATCCAGAATTGATTCCTGAAACAATAAGCTCTGGACGCTGGGGAGACAGTTCCAGAATTCCCAGCTTGACGCAATCAGCCGGGCTACCATGCACCGCCCAGCCGCGATGTTTCCCTTGATGGAACGATTCATCAACTTGAAGTGGGCTGCGATAGGTTACAGAATGTCCAACGCCACTTTGTTCGATGACAGGGGCGACAACTTCGACTTCTCCCAATTGAAGCAATTCCTGCTGAGTTGCCCACAAACCGGGAGCATGGATGCCGTCATCATTCGCTAATAATATCTGCATGATTTTTCTGTATTTTGGTAGAAGGCAATGTAGGCTGGGGCGAGACCTGGCCTGGTAAATTTCTTAAGTTGTTGTCAGTTGTACTGTTGCAATTTGTTTTATGATTCCCTGTTGGGTGCCACGGCTCTGTGAGCCGTGCGAGTGGAATTTTAAGCTACCTTTTGCGAAAATAGTAACTCTAACACATCACGGCTCACAGAGTCGTCGCACACGAAACCGTTATTTCTCGAAACCTCTTCAATCTCAGGAGATATAAAAACAGAGTTCACATGATAGCACAAAATACGAACCTTTCACTGTAGACTGCATCAGCCATTATACTTAATGTAGTGCTGAATGAAATTGATGGAAATTGACGATGAAAGATTGTCGGATTGAATTGAGGGAACCTCTCTCTTTTAAGAAGGTTATGCAAACCGACTTTCCTTTTGTTCCGTCTCGTTCGTCATATTATTCCAGCAATGCCGTGTTGTTTTAGCAATTAAGAATATAGACAAAATGCCAGATTTCCCTATTGCTTCCAAAGTTGCAGTTGCGTTTCGTGGCTACAATACGACCAACATTGGTCGGACGGCTGAACTGCTTGAGCATCCAGATGTCGGCCCGCATCTCAAAAAACGACTCACTGTTGCTCAGGAACATTATGCAGATCTATTGGAGAAAAAGGTCGACTATTTCCAGATTTTGCGTACCGGTCGAACATCAACTCTTGAAACATACACAGAGGATCTGGCATTAGT
>JAJRTM010000040.1 GCA_024278285.1 Planctomycetota bacterium | reverse complement strand
GTCTGTTGCCCTCCCTGCACGAAAAAAATCGCTGCAAACCCTGCACCGTTTTTGGCAACAATTGATACCTACTATGAACAGGCCTTGAAGCAGAGATAAACCAGATTCAGCCGGGGCAGATGTTTTCCTTACCATCAGATTTTAGTCAGGGAAAGGAAGAAACTGCTCAAGATTCTCTCTTCGTTTCAGAGCCGGAACAAGCCCATCTTGTTTCCGGCTCTGTTTTTCTGCCAAGGCCTTTCCTTGCCTTTGCCTTTACACCTGCATCTACATTCCAGTAGATAACTCAAGGAGTGAAAACGATGACTAAAGTCCATCTCCCCGGTCTGATTACAGTTTCTGTTGCTCTCTTTATTCTGTTTTTATGCGCTCAAGCAGAATCACATGAGGGGCCCCCCAGATACCGAGATGCTTCACCAGCCTACGGACAAAACGATTATCGGAACGATTTCTATTATCAAAATAGAATTGCTCCACCACCTGCAGGATATTATTATCGCCAACGTAGCAATAACAGGGGATGCGGGCATTGCGCTCCACGACAAAGATATCAGCAATCAAGAAGTCACCGTAGTCATCAAATGCCTGCGGAAAGATTCAATCGTCCCATGGATAATAGAATCCCCTCAACAGGATCTCATACTCATGGAAACATGAATCCCCGAGGGAATAATCGACAATACGAAGAACCAAATCGCCTTAATTACCCGCCACCTGTAATTAAGCAATCAAACAGTCCCCACTCCCATCAGCATTCAACCGAGCAAGGGACACAACAACACCAACATCAAAACCAGAAGAACCTAAGTCCTCCACCACGTGAATTACCACAGATGGAAATCCCAAGTATTGAACCGTTGACGCCATAATTCTTAAAGCCAACTGAAAAGTAGAGAGACCAAAAGCCGGTTCGATATTTTATCGAGCTGGCTTTTTTTGTTTCATTTTATGGTCGCTATTCATCGTTTTTTGCATTTTATCCAAAATGAACGTCCCCTCTCGATAAGTATTTCCGCTTAGTGGAGTAGTGAATGACCAAATGAATTCACTCTCAAAAAATTAATTGATTGGAGAAATGAGATGAAAAACGCTCTTATTTGTACCGCTGCTGTACTGGGACTGGTTATTGTTGGTTCTGCTGATGTCAATGCAGGAGTTTATGGAAACGCGAGATCCTACAATTACAACAACTTCACCCCAAGCCATTCCAATTACAATTACAATTACAATAGTGGGTACCGAAGCAACTATTCTTCCGGAAACACTCACCCTGGAAACGGGTATTACAACTCTGGCTATGCTCACCAGAACCGGCGATACAGACCAACGCACGGTTACGCAGGAACTTCCCTGCAATTTAATGGCGTTCGTATCGATATTAACCGAAACTCCCGATACGGTCATTAATTCATAAAAAAGCCTTTTTTCTTCTATATTTGCCGCGGTTTCATCGATACGATAAAACCGCGGCATTTTTCTTAGGTTCTGATCACTGCAATTCTGCACAAAACTGGCAGGAAATTTTGATGAATCGTCGGTTAAGCTTTCCAGGCTGATGAATGTGGTTTCCATGAGAGTTACTCTCTGATTGACCACTGAACTCTGCATGACTAATTGAAAGATCATCGCAATTCGTGTTAGATTGAAAAGCCTAACCTACATTTTCCCTGTTTGGATCCGGCAATGCCGGGTTAGCCTTTTTTCTCATTCGGGCCCCACTCATAAAGGATAGCTGTTATGAAGTTTCAAGTTTTACGATGCCTCTTACCTACCATTGCTGTTTTGCTGATTAGTAGTAATGCGGACGCTCAACCGCATCATTCTCGTAATCGTCCAACTCATGGCAACATGAATATGCATTCCAGCAGAAGAACTTCGGGCTATCAGTTTAATAGTAGGAGTCACTCTGTCAGAGACCGATATGGTTATTCTTACGGAACGTATCGCCAAGATATTATCCGCCCCAGCTATCAGTACATTGTTCCACATAACGGTGCTCGGCATAACGGAACTTACTATCAGAACAAGGGCAGCTATTACTATTATCCCCAAACTTATAATGTGCAACAAGATCAACACTCAAATACTCGTCCACAACAAGTTGCTTTTGGTAGTTTTTCCCGAACAGAAGATTTGGGATCACGCCTGGAAACAATCGCTAACGATTTTTGCCTGGAACTGTATGCCAACTACCGACAGAACAGAAATTTTGATGAAGTTTATCGAGAAGCGTATCAGATTCTGCAAACCGCAAAGTATATCCACAAAGAAGATCATGATCGCCATCGTACTGAAAGTGCCAGAGAAGTCGGCAAACTTGATGACCTGTTTCATCATATTCAAGGTGAAGTTTCGCAATGGAGATCAGATCGTGACCAACACAACCCGGCGATGGGAATTCAGTCGCATCTGGGCTTACTCGAATCAACAATCCATCACTTGATGAACGATGCTGGTGTACGGCCAAAGCATGATAATGCAAAGGGCGATGGTCATGGCGATAGTCACGGCGATGGTCACGGACAGTCGCACAAACCTTCTTCAACACCACGTATCGTTCCAATACCGAACTAAACCGTAGCTAAATGGATAGTGCCAGGTTCTATTGACGTTGTCCCCTAATCTTTTCAGGGTAATGAGTGACCCGTAAGACGGCTTTCCAAAGCCGTCTGTGAAGATGACCTGCAGGGTAGACGGTTTTGGAAAACCGTCTTACGAGTCACTTTTTTAGTAAACCTGGCGTTGTCCAGCTAAATAACTGTTCGGAATATGTCCAATTAATATTTGAGTTGAGATCTGTAACGATCACTGCTTCATCTCACTTTTCAATTTGAGGTGAGGCAGGTTCAATACTGGCTGATATGCCCAGCACGGTTGGTCTGTTCTGACCGCTGTAACCAAAATGATACTTTCCTATAATTTGCGAGCCGTTCGCAAATTTTTACCGTGAGTAATACAGATTGAGCAGGCTCAAGATATAAATGGTCATTTTCTCCAGTTCCGCGTCATTATTCATGCGGG
>JAJRTM010000440.1 GCA_024278285.1 Planctomycetota bacterium | reverse complement strand
GCACAATCAACCGAACGCCTTCCCCTTCATCGAGAAGTTTTTCGATTGCCCCCTGCCCTTCAATCAGTCCTGTAAACATGATTGTTGCCCTAACCCGGCGTAGCCGGAACCAAATATGTGATAGCCACAGAGGCCACAGAGGCCAAAGAGAAAAAAGAGAAAAAAACTAATCATTGAAATAACCGGGTAGGATGGCGTACTTGCACCCATCAAATGTGGTTTCCACTTTTTTAAATCTAACGCCGTATCAGTCTCATGCCGGTGAATCAATGGCAGAATAATAACAAATCTCACTCTCGATTTTTCATTGAACGCAACTGGGCACGCGAAGATGGGTGCAAGCACGCCATCCTACGACGAACTTAAAAAAATCGCGGTTCGATACTTTTCAGATCAAGCAAGCCTGTTTACGCAGTCGCCTTCGGCTTGCCGTTAAACAATTTATTCTTTTTCATGGTGAGAAATATTTTGGTTTTTCTCGACTACGAATGGGGATCGTCTGTTTTTTTCTTTGGGGAGTCCGACTCTCCTTCTGGTTCAACAATATCTTCGTTGGTCTTTTCGACTGAATCAACTATTGTCGAAGTGGAATCTGTTGAGACAGCATCGAGTGCGATGGGAGGGCTTTCCTTTTCATTTTGAGCAGCAGCTTGTTCGGCACTCTCTGAACTCATCTCCTTTTCAGTTTCAGTCTCTCTAATGACAGTTTCAGCCTCTGGTTCGACTGCTGGATCAGGAGCATCGGGGACGAACAGAGTGCTGGCTCGTTCTGGTTGAATCCATTCCAGCAGTCTGGCAGCGATGCGGGAAGAAACTGTTTTCAATCGCAGCACTGCAATCGAATTCCCCATCATTCGGTAAACTTGTCCTTGTCTCATCAATCCAGTTTCCTGGGAGCTGTCACTCGAATCGATTGTCGGCTTCCAGAATTCATTCTCTTTGTGAGCAGGCAAGGTGAAATCGACCGGGTGCTTGTTCGCATTAAGAAGCATCAAAAAAGTTTTGCCATGAATCTGGCGGCCCTTTTCATCCACTTCTGCAATGAGTCCTCCTTCAAGACGTACGGCTAAGCATTGTACGTGGGGTTCGTTCCAGTTTTCGTCGGTCATCGCCTTGCCGCCCGGCGTTATCCAGGAAATATCCTGAACTTCATCCCCGCGGATTTTGCGTCCCTGAAAGAAATGGCGTCGTTGAAAAACAGGATTATTTTTCCACAGCCGCACCACTCGTTTAACGTATTTCAGGAATTTTTCTTTGACGGGATCCAGTTCCCAATCTAACCAACTGATTTCGTTATCCTGGCAGTACGCATTATTGTTGCCGTTTTGGGTATGACTTAATTCATCCCCGGCTCGCATCATCGGCACACCTTGGGAAAGTAGTAGCGTTGTCATCAGGTTGCGTACTTGGCGGCCTCTTAGTTTTAATACTTCCTGCTGATCGGTTGGCCCTTCTTCACCACAGTTCCAGCTCTCGTTGTTGTTATCGCCATCGCGGTTATCTTCGCCGTTAGCGAGATTGTGCTTCTCGTTGTAACTGACTAAATCCCGCATGCAGAATCCGTCGTGCGATGTTACAAAATTGATGCTTGCGTACGGCCTTTTTCCGTTATGTTGATACAGATCGCTGGAGCCGGTCATCCGTGTTGCGAATTCAGACATCGTGCCGCCATCGCCTCGCCAGAATTGACGCACGCAGTCTCGATATTTTCCATTCCATTCGGTCCACAAAATCGGGAAGTTCCCCACTTGGTAACCGCCCTCTCCCAAATCCCACGGCTCTGCGATCAACTTTACCTGTGAAAGAATCGGGTCTTGATGGATGATATCAAAAAATGCTCCCAGCTTATCGACCTCATGCAATTCCCGCGCGAGCGCGCTACACAAATCGAATCGAAAACCATCGATGTGCATTTCATTTACCCAGTAACGTAGCGAATCCATAATCAACTGCAACACATGCGGCGTTTGCATATTAAGCGTGTTGCCACACCCCGTGTAATCCATATAAAATCGCCGGTCATCGTGAACCATGCGGTAGTACGAACTGTTATCAATTCCTCTTAAACAAACCGTTGGCCCGTGATGATTCCCCTCTGCGGTATGATTGTAAACGACATCCAGAATGACTTCCAAACCGGCCTGGTGCAATTTTTTGACCATCGATTTGAATTCATTCACGCTTCCCTGTGGCGTTTTGTCCGAAGAATAGCTCAGTTCCGGCGCGAAGAAACCAAGTGTGTTATATCCCCAGTAATTGCTCAGTCCTTTTTCGATTAAATGTCGATCATCAATCTTTTCGTGAATCGGCATCAGTTCGACCGCGGTGACGCCTAAATCGAGCATGTGCTGAATCGAAGCTCGCGATGCTAACCCGGCATACGTTCCCCGCTTTTCTTTGGGGACTCCCGGATGCTTCATCGTGAACCCTTTGACGTGCAATTCGTAAATAAGCGTTTTGTGCCAGGGCGTTTTTAATGGTTTATCATTCCCCCAGCGGAAACGGTTATCAACAACAACACTTAACGGGGCAGCGGCTGCATTATCGCGATCATCAAAGGAAAGGTCTTTCGCGGGGTCGGAAACATCATACCCAAACATGGCATCGGTCCAGCGAATTTCCCGCCCGATCGATTTCGCATACGGATCCAGAAGGACTTTGTTCGCATTAAACCGGTGCCCATGATGCGGCTCGTAAGGTCCATGCACACGGTAGCCATACAGTTGACCTGGCTTGAGTCCTGGAAGATAGCCATGCCAGACGAAATCTGTTTGCTCTGGAAGTTCAATCCGTTGCGATTCATGGATGTCGTCAATTTCATCGAAAAGACACAACTCAACTTTAGTCGCATTGGCAGAATAGAGAGCAAAATTAACGCCCGCCCCATCCCAATTTGCTCCCAACGGATACGGGCTTCCCGGCCAAACCTTATTCACTGATAATTCCCTTTATCGATAGCTAACCCGGATAAACCGGAACCCAATTTTATGATGAGGGTAGCCCGACCACTTCAGTGGTTGGGTGCCGCCAGGCACAAGATGCTGGCGCCATGTGCGTTCAATATCATTGAAGCTTCAAATAATAAAGGAACTCACATGGCGCGAGCATCTTGTTGCTTCGCAACCCAACCGCTAAAAGCGGATGGGCTACCCAGTTATTTTAATATATCCTGCCACTTTTGCGCAGCATTTCATTGATAAGATACTGGAGAACGATATCAATTGCTGAAAAAATGTGTAAGGTGCGTCGTGACGCACCTTTTCCGTGGCAAAAGTCTATTGTCTCGCAAATAATGAACGACACAAGAGGAACCGGGGCGATTTCTCAAAGCGAAACGGGATTCACAACAAACATAAATATGTTGATGTGAATCCCGCGGTTATCGAATGAACAGATCCGAGCGAAATTATTCTGGCAGGCGACCTGTTTCAACGGGAGTGATTTCTCCAGTACAGGCTTCCATGAAGGCAACCAGATCTTTCTTTTCCTGGTCCGTCAGTTCCAGTTTTTTCATTTTTTCGCTGAGGAATTTGTTAGGCGTTCCCCCTTTGTTGTAATGTTCAACAACTTCCATCAACGTTTTCTGACTTCCATCGTGCATGTACGGGTAACTGTTCATAACGTTACGGATCGTTGGTGTTTTGAATGCTCCCTTATCTTTTTCGACTTTGGTGATTTCGTATCGACCAAGGTCTGGTTCTTTGGCATCCATCCCCACGCCAAGATTGTGATACAATTCATCAGCCAGGTTTGCCCCTACATGACAGGCAGCACAGTTAACACGTTTGCCAAAAAAGAGTTCTTGGCCACGCTTATCTGATTCCGACATCGGATGTTTTTTCGCCATCGCGACCGCCTCGTCGTACTCTTTTTTTAATTCGGGATCATCTTCAAAATCTTCTTTTTCGAATTGCTCGTAAGGTTTCAGACGCTTGTTGTAATCGAAAGGAGAAGGCCCAGTCACCAGAATACGTTCAAAGGTTGCCAGCGCTTTCCCAATGTTATCAATCGTCACCCCCGATTTTCCGAAGATCTTGTCGAACTGCATTTTGTAGCCGGGAATCTTTTTGACCGTTTCGACCGCTTTTTCATGCGTGTTCCCCATTTCAATCGGGTTTTCAATCGGACTAACCGCCTGTGCTTCAACCGAAGCTGCCCGCCCGTCCCAGAACTGCAATGTACTTAAAATACGGTTGTAGTTGACTGGTTGATTCCGACCACCTTCCTGACCATCAATTCCGACTCCAAATTGGGTATGCTTAGCATAGCCTTCATCCGGGCTGTGGCATGATGAACAGCTAACCGTATTGTCTGCTGAAAGTCGTGTGTCGAAAAAGAGTTGTCTTCCAAGTTCAATTTTTGCCCGAGTTAAAGGATTTGCTTCCAAAATGCCCGCAGGAATTTT
>JAJRTM010000439.1 GCA_024278285.1 Planctomycetota bacterium | reverse complement strand
CCCTTCAATGGCAAAGTGTAAAGGGGCAGCATCAAACATTCCCAGTGCAGGTGCGTGTAACGAAAGAACTGATTGCTTTTGGGGGGCAGGCTGATATCGCACCCAGCATAATTTCCATTTTTTTCGCTTTTGTGCTTTCAATGCATTAGGAATAAAAGGGGGTTGCAAGCAGGCTTGTCCAGCACTGACGCTACGCCATTCGCCATCCACAAGTACGTTGCCTTCTCCTTCAAGGCAGGCAAAGAAAAACGTGCCCGATAAATTCATACGTACAATTTCAAATGGATGTGTTGCCTCAGCGATACCGCAATGCGCAATTCGGTAGTCGTTTAAGCTGTTGCAAATTGGCGTATCTACTAACCATTCACGTTGGTCACGATCATCGACACGCACCACCAATGTATGTGAGTCAGATCCGATAATGTGTTTTTCACGTATATTGTTGTGGATATTCTTGATAGACATGCTGGTGCCTTGCGGTAGACTGGAGTTGCAAATGCAAACATAATAACCTTCAATATATTGTAACGCGATCTACCCCGGCACGGCTGTTATTTATGAGCGCCGTAACCCCAAAGATACTTTTGAACGTTTCGCAAGCCGCAAAGAAAATTGACTGTTAGTAGTACCAGAGAGAACAATAACGATGCCAAACCCCTGGACTGGAATTGGAAACCCATACACTCGCAGGGAAGTTCTTGACCGATTACATGCGACACTTGATCGAGGGGAGCCGATTATTGCAGGTGGTGCGGGCACCGGCATCAGCGCCAAATTTCTTGAAAAAGGTGGCGTCGATCTGATTATTGTTTATAACTCAGGTCGTTTCCGCATGTCTGGACATGGTTCAACAGCCGGCTTAATGGCCTACAGTGATGCCAATGCAGTCGCGATGGAAATTGGGGAATATGAGGTTCTGCCAGTTGTCGAAGAGGTGCCGGTTATCTGCGGCGTTCATGCGACCGATCCTCGTCGACGGATGTGGCACTGGCTTCAAAAAGTAAAGGAGATGGGGTTTTCGGGTATCAATAATTTCCCAACGCACTGCATCATTGATGGTGAGTTTCGGCAGATTCTCGAAGAAACCGGAATGGGCGTGCAGAAGGAAGTTGAAACAACGGCGTTGGCTCGCAAAATGGATTTATTCACCATCGTTTATGTCGGGAATCCAGACGAAGCAAAAGCGATGGCCCAGGCGGGGGCCGATGTGGTGATTGCGCATGTCGGCACAACCATTGGCGGAACCATTGGTGTCGATAAAGCGGCTTGCTCTCTGGAAGAAGCAGCCCGGCGAACACAGGAAATTGTTTCTGCGGCAGTCGCTGTTCGCAAAGATGTTATTTGCCTCTCGCATGGGGGACCGATTTCGACACCCGAGGATGCAGCTTACATCAACGAGCAGACCGATGTTGTTGGTTTTGTTGGTGCATCAAGTCTGGAGCGGATGGCATTCGAGAAATCGTTGCTCGAACTAACACAAAAGTTCAAACAGATTTCAGTCAAGAGAAAATCGTAAAGGAACTCGAAGTGGCTACCATTGCTGTGATCGGAACGCTGGATACCAAAGGGTACGAACATGCGTTTGTTGCCGAGTGTATTCGTAAACATGGACACAAACCATTGCTGATCGATGTTGGCTCGGGTGATTCCCCACAAATTACGCCAGATATTGATCGGTATGAAGTTGCCTCTGCGGGCAATCTCGATTTGGCTGCAATGATGGCGCGGAAAGATCGCGGAGAATGTGTCTCCGCGATGGCAAAGGCAGCTCCGGTTTTGCTAAAGAGGTTACAGATGGAAGGGCGCATTGATGGTGTCATTTCTTTGGGAGGTGGGGGCGGCACCGCGATTGCAACCGCAGCGATGCGAGCTTTGCCGATCGGATTTCCGAAGCTGATGGTCTCCACACTCGCCAGTGGCAATACGGCTCATTATGTGGGAACAAAAGACATTGTGATGATGCCCAGCATTGTCGATGTGGCGGGGTTGAATCGAATTTCGCGAACGATTTTCAGTCGGGCAGTCGGCGCAATTTGTGGCATGGTAGAGGCTTCAATCGAAGTCAGCGATCAGCGACCAATCATCGTAGCGAGTATGTTCGGCAACACAACAGATTGTGTTAATGATGCCATCCCAATACTGGAGGAAGCTGGTTATGAAGTCCTCGTTTTTCATGCGACCGGTGCAGGGGGACGTGCAATGGAATCGCTGATCGAAAGCGGCATGGTTGCGGGAGTTCTTGATATCACCACAACCGAATGGGCGGACGAAATTGTGGGAGGAACACTCTCGGCCGGTCCAGAGCGATTAGATGCGACCGGAAAAATGTGTCTGCCAGCAATTGTCGTTCCCGGATGTCTTGATATGGTCAACTTTGGCGAACGCAAATCGGTACCTGAAAAGTTCAAGGATCGCACGTTTTACATCCACAATCCGCAAGTCACGCTGATGCGGACAACTGCGCAGGAGTGCCGCGAACTTGGGAAGATTCTTGCAACTAAAATAAACACTTACACGGCTCCGGTTACGGTACTTATTCCAGAAAAGGGAATCAGTGTCATCAGTAAGGAAGGCGAACCTTTTTATGATCCAGTGGCAGACACTGCACTGTTTGACGCACTTGCCAGTGAATTAAGAGATGACATCCCCATCCGATTTATGGATTGCGATATCAACGACCCCGATTTTTCAACAGCGTGTGCCGAATCGTTACTCGATAATCTGTCAATCTGCAAGCAACAATAATTCCAACAGAGGGACCAGACATGCCTCAAGTTAAACATTATGGCGTATTTATCTTCAAGAAAGAAATTACCTCCGCACAAATTGAGAACTGCTTTGCACAGATG
>JAJRTM010000438.1 GCA_024278285.1 Planctomycetota bacterium | reverse complement strand
TGATTGTTATTTCCCATTGTTGGGATACTTACTGGCTGTGGCGTAGAAGTATTGTACGCCGACACTTGTTCCACGGTTGATCCATAGTTTGCTTGAGGATGATAACCGACTAATTGAATGTTCGGATTTGCCTGGCTGTTGTTGGAAGAAACATGATTCTCCATGACCGGGTGCTGCGTTGGCCTTTGCTGAGGTAATGCCGGTTTTGGCGGGTTGGGATAATGAGGGTGGTCCGGCGCCATCCCTGTAGGACCAGTATGTTGGCGACGGATGATGTAGATCGTATTTTCTGCATCAAGCCCGGGAAGTCCCCCTGTTTGTGCCAAAGCGTGCAGCACATCGTTATTATAAATGGGAAGATTAACAACTTGTCCGCTGCCACGTTTTGTTTGCCCTAAATTGACAGCAAGTCCCTGTGCAAATTGTGCACCGCCGGGGCCGCCTGTTTCCTGCCGCAGCACAAGCACACGCACCCGTCGAGGGCGTTGCAGCGAGACAATAATTGTATCTGCACCTTCTTTCAGGATCTTTCTTTCGGTGGTATAAATTCGACGCAGATGCTCTTCCACCTGCCTGATGGTCATCCCGCGAACGTTGACTGTTCCGATCATGGGAAGCGACAGGGTTCCATCATTGCGCACCGACATGGGATAGCCAATCGAGGGAGCGATATCAGCAGCGACTGGAACATTTATCGGCGGTGCTTCGCCGATGCCTCCCAGAACCCCTTCAATGTAAATTCCTAATACATCCTGGCCATCAACGATGTGTTGATGGGGCGGTTTTTGTGCCAGCAGGGATAAATCGATTGTTGATCCATTACTGCGGGTCTGGGCACGCAATTCTGGTGCAAGATACCGAGCGGGAACTCCATCAATAGGCCGAAATGCAGCACACCCACTGGCAAAACTTGCCGTGGTCAAGAGAAGAAGTCTCAGAATTTGTGTAGCCGTCAAAACTTGCATGACGTCTGAATATCCTTGAGTAAGTTTTTGTGGTGCGCTAATTTTCAATACGGTCTGGATCAATTCCATGACTGCCATCAATAATAGTTGCCATTATTGCCGGATTCATTCTGATTGTATCCGTATCGAGCAGTTCCATCTTGAAACTGCTCATGAGATGTTGGTACGGTTATCTGCTCTTCAGCAATACGATAACCAGATTGCGAAAGGGCAGCTCGATAGCCCTCAAACCATTGGTCGGCTCTTTGATGCCCCCGGACCGAACGATTATGAGTTTTCCAATATTTGGAAGGTGGGACCGCAGGGATCACCCCGCGACTTCCCAACGCAAGATCTTCATAAGCCTGAATATAACCCTGCTGATAATCGACGTTGCCTACGTGGTCTTCTGAATCAGTTTTGCTGAGAGAATAAACAGCGCATTTTCGGGCAGCAGATTTTGTTAAATAATCATCGATGAACGGAATATAGTGTCCGTCAGACCAATACCACATCGGCGGCCTGCAACATCGCGAGTCTTCACAGGATGAACAGGGAACCGATGCGTGACCGGAAACCACAGGCTGACGATTACCACCCGTCGTACACCCGCTGATCAGCAGAATTATTCCTGCAAGTCCCAGCAAACTGGTACAAACTGGTTTCACTTCACTTCCTCCTGAAATCGATACAAAACGCTCGTTTTGCCTTCCGTCAGCAATAAACAAACCGGGAGCGCAAAGAGCCACGCTCATAATATCGGTCAGTTCCAAACCCCACTGAGCCAGAAAACGGCTCGATAAGACCGTTGAATTCGTTTTAAGCAGTTTCTTTGTCAAACATTACGCAAACCACCTATTGCCCCAGGTAGGAATCCATTCATTTCGATCTATCCCGGATTATGTACGAGCAAGTCAGGCGTAGAGCCCGCTATTACGGATCACGATGGGAAGTGGAACTCCCTGTTTCATGCGGTGGTCCGCAATAGCGGCCCCTAACTGGACAGCGCCAGGTTCTAACTCGTTCCCAAGGTAGACCTTGCGAGTGATAGAATGAAGGGAGTGAGGAAATGAGATCAAGGCATATCCTAACCCGGCGTAGCCGGAACCAAATAAGTATTACCGCAGAGTTCGCAGAGAACCGCAGAGAAATAAAAAAGAGATCTTTGGTATTTTCTATTTTCGTGTTTTTCGTTTCTTTCGTGGTCATTTCAAAACGGAGTACAGACATTCTCATTCGAAACGGAGCACAGACATTCGGAGTCTGTCGCGTTTGAGCGTCCCGTATTCAAGACAGGCAAGAATGCCTACCTTCCGTTCAAACTATTTTTGAATGAATAGAAGTTCTCGTAAAGAACCACGAAAGAAACGAAAAACACGAAAAAAGCAGAAAATTGTTTAACGGCAAGCCGAAGGCGACTGCGTCAACAGGTCTGCTCGATCGGAAGGTCTCGAACCGCGAATAAACGTGAATTTTCGCGAATCAATTTCAGGCATGGTTTCTGTTCCATTTTTTAACTATTTAGTGATGCTCTCGTTTTGGGATAATTTGCGCAAGCGTCGTAAACTTTTAACGTTAGTAGCACGAATTACGGTCAATCTCAAAACTGAATCTGGCGATGTCCAGTTAATCCCAATGTAAGATATGTTTTCCCTGAGGCAAATTCCCACCACATTGCGGACATGGCTCACCTTTATTCCATTTAAGCAGATTATTACTACCACACAAATGACACGTATTTAGGTCGTCCTGACACAAATCCTCGCATCTGAATTCTGTGTCATAATCGATCAGCATGTTACATTTTCTGCAATAGCCCGTTTGAGTAATTACGAGAAAGCCAGCACTAGGCCCGCCAGCGACAATTCCTTGCAAATCACAATTCTCACATTTGAAAGAATACTTCGAACCCATCGAGACAGTTCCTCTCTACCCAACTCCGGGGACATCCGAGGTGATTTTTTTTACTCGTCCATCGCGGTCCACCATGGCCAGTTGGGTCGTTCCTTCTGCGATGAGGGTTTCGCCCCGCATAATTTGATAAGAATGTTTGAGCCTGGCTGGTGTGGCGGCATCGAGAACAACCGACACAGTCAGCACATCATCGTACTGAGCCGGCTTGCGGTAGCGAATAGAGATGTCCACAACAACAAAGAAAAATCCGCCCTCTTCCATCGCGCGGTAATCGCCGCCGTTGACGCGAAATAAATCGGTGCGAGCCTCTTCAAAATAACTCGGATAATTTCCATGATGCAAAAACCCCATCGCATCGGTTTCGCTGTAACGGACTCGTATTTCGGTTGTGTGTGATTTGATCATGCTGATTTCTACATAAGGGGACCTCTATTTATTCAAAAGGAGCACAGACATTCCTGTCTGTCTTGTAAGAGCATACTGTTTTGCAGGCAGACAAGAATGTCTACTCTCCGCTCAAGAGGAGATTTTTGAATAAATAGAGGATCCCATAAGAAAGAACGTTGAATCTGCATTAAAAATAAGTGGTTTGAAGAATCAAGTCCAGCGACTTGGGTTCGAAACGATGCAAAACCTAACTGAAATAGAGCAAGTCTCGCAAATCTGCAAATTGCTCTTGGTGAATTTCGCCTGTTAGGTTTATACTTCCGTTCCAGTTTTCTAAGACGTTGTTTTAGAACATTGGGCGTTGAATTTCCAAGTGGGGTTCTTTCGATTATTTTTGCCTTGTGTAAAAACAAATGATAGAACAACAGTTGTCCATGGAGGGGACTAATTCATTCACGAAACGCTGACTCTGATTTCGGTAAAAATGCAATCGTGGGGACTTTTGCAATTTTTCTACTGGGTCTTGTCGATGCGTTTGAATTTAGCAGGGAGGCTATCGCGTGAAAACGCTACTTATTTACGGAGTGGAATCTGTTGCCGGGGCGAATATTGCTCATACACTTTCTGATCGTTACAACGTCATCGGCGTTGCCATCGGAGACTGCCCGGAGATCGATCATTGTCAGATATTATCGGGTGAAGCGTCGCTGGAACCGCCCGATCAATTAATCACAGATATCAAGCCGGACTACGTTCTGGATACAACCTGCTGCGGCGATTCCTCTTGGAATCCTGACGCAGAAATTGGTGATGAAGCCCAATGTAATCTGGCGGTAGAAAGAGCAGCCGTTTGCAAACAGCTTGGCATTACTTACGCACTACTTTCCAGCGATGCCATTTTCACCGGTCCCTGGATGTTTCACGAAGAAGATTCTGAAGAGACATGCACATCTTCGTTGGGGAAACGGCTCGTCAAACTGGAAGCAGACGTTAAAAACGCTTGCCCGGAATCATTCATCGTCCGTACGCATGTTTTCGGTTGGAACTGGGTCGATTGCAAGACCGGCTGGATTGAAGGCTTGCTCGAAAGCATTCAAGATAAAGCAAGCGATTGCCACGAATTATCGCAGCCCGGATACGCAACGCCAATACTGGCAAGTGATTTAGCAATTATTCTCTCGCGAGGTTTTGATGAAAACCTTTCCGGGACATATCACATTTCAGGAGCAGAGCGAGTTAATCGCCAGCAGTTTGCCCGTAAACTGGCAGAGCTGTGTCATATTAACTGGCTTACTGTCGCTTTCCATAGCGGGCATTTCAGCCAGGAGGAACGCCGGCAGTTTGGATGTGGCGAGATGTCATTACAGACGCGCGCTATTCGCCGCGCGTTATGTGTCGCGATGCCGACTCTTACCGAAAGTATTACCTCACTACTTGACCAGCAACCGCTGGGAGAAGTTCAGGATCAACTGATCGCAAACCGAACAGAGTTCAGCCGCGCTGCTTGATTTTTCCGCGAAAGATAAAAAAATGAAACCGGCTCGGCAAAATTTGCCGAGCCGGTTTTTTACTGCGGCATTGGAGACCACACACACTTCGGGTAGCCGCAGTCATGTAGTTTTGTGAGTCAGGCTTGTGGTGAACCTGATGACTCTTGTTGATAATGTAACTCTTTGCCATGTGCTCCGCATGAACAAGCACAACCCCGGCAGTATTTTTCTTCTCACAAAAAGCAAAGATTCGTTTGGGTGGCGTCAGATTAAACGAGGGGAACTCTTTGTTGAGTGCCACGGCTCTGTGAGCCGTGCGAGCGGAGTTTTATGCTACCTTTTACAAAAAACTCACTCTAACGCACCACGGCTCACAGAGCCGTGGCACACGTCTTTATTTCTTACGAATTATTTCTTGCAAGCATAACC
>JAJRTM010000437.1 GCA_024278285.1 Planctomycetota bacterium | reverse complement strand
CGCCAGAAAAGGCATCTCATTTTCTACACCGACATAATAAATATGAGCCACATGCGGATGGTTTAATCGTGCCTGAGAACGAGCTTCCTGAAATAAGGCTTGCAGGTCTGCTTCAGTGCTATTGCGAACTGATTGCAGAATTACCTTTAACGCAACATGGCGTTGCAACGATTCATCAAGGGCGCGATAAACCTTCCCCATTCCGCCGCCACCCAGCGTGGAAAGGATTCTGAAGTGTCCCAGTTTCGTCCCGATAAGTGGATCGTTTTCCGCTTCAGCCTGCTGTGAGGGATCTGCTAAAAGATGCAGGGTAAACTTATCGTTTGGCTCTTCTGCTTGAGGAGGAGTAAAGATAATTGTTTCCGCTGTTTGCTGTTGCTCTTTCAAGCGGAATTTACGTTTACAGAAGCCACATTTCGCAAAGCCATTTTCAAGTTCAATAAGTTCCCCGCAGACACAACGATACTTCAACACATCGGCAGGTTCTTGCAGCTTCTGTTTTGGAGTTTTATCGAATGCAGGGCTGGGGTCACTCATGTTCACTGCCTTGTCAGGATGAATTCCTTGCCTCTTTATTGAATCGTATCTCTATTGAATCGTATCTCTATTGAATCGTATCTCTATTGAATCGTATCTCTATTGAATCGTATCTCTATTGAATCGTATCTCTATTGAATCGTATCTCTATTGAATCGGGAGCCACGAAAAGGACATACTTACAGTACTCTTGATGTGGTTTTCTTAGCGGTTTTAAGCAGAATTACCCAGCACGGCTGGTTCATTCTGATAGCCGTAACCAAACTGATATTTTTCTATCATTTGCGAACCGTTCGCAAACTTTTACCGTTAGTATTATAAACACGAATTCTACCGTTTACCTCTCTAATACTATATTACCTCACAAGTATACAGAATATGTCAAGAATCTGCCCGGTCCGAATTAAAAAAAAGTAGAGACTGATCTGTTAACTTTCTTGAATCGTTGTTCTTTTTAGTATTGCTTGTTTGTAACTATTCAGCCGCAGGGCGCTAGCCCCGGTTATTGCCGTTACGGCACCCGAGGAATTGAGTGAAAGGGTTGAGAATCAAAAAAGCGTTGCCTGAAAAAATCCATCGGGTTGCTACCCGATCTGCTGAATCGTTAGACCAGAGCTAGATCATACATAATTCCGTATCAGCCTTTTGGCTCTAACCCCGCCTATTTCCCCCAGTCCAATAGATTTTCATCAGCCCAGCCTAGGTTAACACCCCCGGCTCGCCTAAAATATCCTGTCACTTTTTCGCAGCATTTCATTGAATAAGATACTAAGTAAATCCAATGCTCCACTTATTACCTGCAATTACTCCGCGTGTGGTTTCTCGTTTTACTCTCAACACGATTCGGCGTATGACACACGACCCATTTGCCGCCAAGCTTCAGCAGTCTAAAAGCATTCAGCACGGTTGGCTGTTGAACCGCATTCGTTTATGTCGTGATACAAAATTTGGGCGCGATCACGGCTTTAGTAAAATCAAAACGATTGATGACTACAAGAAACAAGTCCCCATCAATGGCTATTCGTATTTCGAACCTTATATTAATTCGGTCGCCGAGGGGGTGACATCCGCTCTTATTCCTGCCGAAGAAAAACTGGTGCAGTTTACAATTACAACCGGAAGCACCGG
This sequence comes from Planctomycetota bacterium, assembly GCA_024278285.1. Lineage (GTDB taxonomy): Bacteria > Planctomycetota > Planctomycetia > Planctomycetales > Planctomycetaceae > Rubinisphaera. Next base: position 1,545 of record JAJRTM010000437.1, on the reverse strand, counting down.
GGTTCCGAAACTGAATCCTGTGACCAATACCTGGCTGAAGGAATATAAAAGAAGCTGGAGCGTTTGGGGTTCAAAACTGTTTTGCGACCATCCCGATAAAGTCGGCTCTAAAATGATTCAGATGGCTGGCACCTGGGATATGGGTACAACCAAAGGGGGCTATCAAATCAGCATGGTCAGTGCGCTACTTTCAAAAATTCAGAATCCGCTTCTCAAGCCCTATAGTCTACTGCCTGAAATTATCAATACAATTCCCGACCCCGTCGCCCGGCACTACGTGGCATTAAGATTGAGCATTCTGGAAGATGTTGGTTGGATACTGTTGATGAATCCGGGCACAATGATCCGCCTGGCAGAAATTGGTGATACTTATTCGGATCGATTATTGAAAGATATTGCCGAGGGGACACTGACGGATCAATTTGATATCCCGGAAAATGTTCGTTCAATATTGCTCAGTCGTTACATGAAAGCATCTCCCCAAGGGGCAAAGAAATTGACGCAAATAGCAAGCAGACACGGCAGGCTGCTTCCCATCGATTACTGGAACCAGCCGGTCGTCGGTTGCTGGACGAGTGGCACGGCTGGTTTTCAATCGAAGTATCTTCCCGAATATTATGGCGACTTTGCGATGCGAGACATGGGGCTTATTACCAGCGAAGGGCGTCACACGATTCCGCTTGCAGATGATTTACCAGCGGGCGTCCCGGCGATTGATGCGGGCTTCTATGAATTTGTTCCTGTCGAAAATGATCAATCTGCCCAGGGGGAAGCGATGGAGGCTCACGAGCTGGTTGAAGGGGAAAGTTATCGACTGCTGATGACAACCGCAGCCGGCTATTACCGCTTCGATATTGGTGATATTGTTAAATGCAGAGGTTTTATCGGGGAAGCTCCCTTGCTCGAATTCATCCAGAAAAGTGAACGAGTTGGCGACCTTGAAGGAGAGAAAGTGACGGAGCATCAGGTCGTGGAAGCAGCCCATATTGCAGCGAAGAAAACAGGTTTTACCCTCAGCTTAATTACCGCTGTCCCGCGGCGTCTTCTGAATCAACAGCCACGCTATGATTTTCTGATGGAACATGCGGAAGTGAAAGATCTCAAACAGGCAAAAGACTTCCTCAAAGAATTCGATGCTGAACTGGCTAAGATTAATTTCTTGTGGCGAGCCAGACGCAACGAAGGCGTGCTTCAATCTCCGCATCTATTGCTACTGGCAGAAAACGAATGGAGCCGGCATATTAATGCCGAAGCAAAACGCCGAGGGACCGGCGATTATCAATACAAACACCCCGGCCTTGTCGTGGATGAATCCTGGCTCGATCAGTTTCAGGTGGATGAGACAATGACTCTCTGAAGTCGGGAAATAATTGAACACCCCAGCACGCCTCTTTTTTTGGGCTTCATCTTAAACTGTAGGATGGCGTGCTTGCACCTGTTGTTTATACATAAGTGTTGTCCCGGAGGGACATTGGCAAATAGCCCCAGGTTTTAACCTGGGGTATTGGTTGCAAGAGGATGAAGTCCTGTAGGGACGACGGAATT
>JAJRTM010000436.1 GCA_024278285.1 Planctomycetota bacterium | reverse complement strand
AGTCAGCAGTTTTTCCGATTTCTCTCGGATATAATTCTGTACGGTTTCGCCAATGCTGCCATGCCTGCACGCGATTTCAACTTGCACTGATGTTACTCCCAATTTGTTATCGATAAACCGTCAATTTAGTACGGAAAGAATATCTTTCACTCACAGGTCCAATAAGTAACCAGGTTTCCCCAGTCTTTCATCGGTTACATTATACGGGATTCTAGCGAATTCCAAACCGATTTGCATTACAAACAGAACGAATTCTAAGTTTAAGCGATCCATTCAAGAATAACTGTCACCACAACATATCTACAAGTACCATTGCGACTAGGATTGCCGCCTTAATTGACGGGCTGAGGCAAGCTCATCTTTCAGATTAAATGGTAATGGAAATCTTCATCGTTCAACAAAGGTACAGGCTTCGCTATCAATTCCCTTGCCAGAATTTTGAGATGAACGAACAACATTCTCAGACACCAAGCTGTCGCTCCAGTTCAGTGAGGCGTTGTTCAAGCAGGCTAACCATATTTTTTAATTCTTCAATCTCTTCACGACAGTCACAACCAGAAATCGGCACTGTCGTGTGAGCTTCTGTGTTCCCTTCTGCATCATCTTCACTGATCGAGTTCTGAACAGAATCCGTACCTGGGAGAACTGGTTGAGATTCTGCTGAATAGGCCTGCATTCCCGCTGTTTTATTTTTTTCTGAATCGAGATAAAGCGCGTGATCCACTTCAATTCCTCTGCGATGCAGTTCTCCTGATGCCTGTACATATCCTGCCTGCATCAATTGCTGTAATTCGTCCCGCAAGAGATCAAGAGAATCGATACTCGACATTCGACTGGCTCTACTGCGAAGTTCGCCAAGCTGCTGCCTGCCTCGAAGAAGTAGCTCGCCCATAATTGCTAACGAAGCATTCTTCCAGCCGAGCTTGTCCCGAAGAAGATGCCTGTATCTTTCGGAGCGCCCTCCTGCGGTCTGAACCGCTGCGATCAATCCGCGACCACGCAGCGTATCAAGAATTTCTTCTATATCGTATTCGTCGTAACTCGATAACGGAGAACGATTACTTTTTTGGTTACACCCGTTGATAAGCGCCTTGAGCGTTAACGGATAGTATTCCGGCGTGGTGAGTGATTTTTCTATCAGCGTTCCTAAAACCCGTCGCTCTTTTTTTGACAGCGAATCGATCTGCTCGAACTGAGGCTCTTCTGCATCGTTTACTTCATTCATGATATCATTTTTATTTCATCAGATGCTGGAATGACCCAGCACGGCTGGTTTATTCTGAAAGCCGACACCAATCATTAATCTTGTTAAATATTGGTACAGGAGGCTAAAAAAATTAACCGTTAGTGGTACAGGATTTTTCAAACAGGCACTGCTGTCGAGGAAAGAATTTGTTCGATAATATCAGATGCCCGTTCGCGATGCGATTCTCGAACAATTCCTCCCACCAAAACCCGGTGAGCAAAAACAGGAATTGCCAGTTCCTTGACATCATCGGGAATCACATAGTCGCGTCCCTGAACACAAGCGTAAGCTTGCAGGGCATGTGTCATCGTAATCGCTCCGCGGGTGCTGACCCCTAGCGCGAGTTCTTCATGCCCACGGGTTGCGTGGACGATTTCAAGAATGTAAGCATGGATCGATTCATTCATGCGAACCTGGCGAATTTCTTGTTGAATTTTTATCAGCCGTTCGATATCGAGAACCGCTTGAATGCTATCGACCGGTTCGCTCGTGCGATGTGAAATCAGCACTTCTTTTTCGACTTCGAGAGAAGGGTAGCCAATTTCAATTCGGAGCATGAATCGATCCAGTTGATTTTCCGGCAGCGGATAAGTCCCTTCAAACTCGTGCGGGTTTTGCGTGGCAAGTACAAAAAACGGACGAGGTAAAGCTCGGGTTTTACCATCAATCGAAACCTGTGCTTCGCACATCGCTTCAAGCAATGCAGATTGTGTGCGGGGCGTTGTGCGGTTAATTTCATCTGCCAGCAAAATGTTCGTAAAGATAGGTCCCTGACGAAAATCGAATTCGCCTGTATTGGGAAGAAAAACGCTCGTTCCTAAAATATCGCTGGGGAGCATATCTGGCGTGCATTGCAAACGGGTAAAATCACAATTCAAACTCATCGCCAGGGCTTTTGCCAAAGAAGTTTTTCCAACCCCGGGAGCATCTTCAATGAGCAAATGCCCTTGTGCAAGTAACGCGGTCACGGCCAGGCGAATTGTTTCTTCTTTCCCAAGCAGCACTTGCCCAATATGATTTACCAGTTGCTCAATCGAATCGTACAGACTTTGCTCCACAATTTTCTCCGCTCTGTGTAAAGTGTTGATTGCAGAATCCCGAATGGAACCGACCATCATATCGAATGATAGCCATTTCTTTTAGCGTGTGGAGATGCAAAGTGCAAAACAATCACCTCCAGCAAAGCAAAATCTTTACGGATTGTTATTGATTCAGCGGGAATCGTCGCTTGCAGGCATAGATCTTGTGGCGGGTGCACCTTGGGGCTTGTAGGTTGTTCAGGTTTTTAGTTTTGTGGGTCGGCGACCGGTTTGTTGGCGTTGGCGGCGGGACCAGAATTGGGGCATCGAGTCATTATCGCTCAGATAATCCGCTCGGAGTTGCAACAACGCTTCGCCGCCGCATGGAGAACAGAACTTTTCCGCTCCCTTGACCCGAGCGTTCATCTGTTTCACCGTCGATTCAAGATAACAACTGGTGATCGGCAAACCTTCTTCGCCGTACACCTGTTGCAGCAGATTTTTTGCCACCGCATCCAGTTGAGGGGCGACTGACTGAAGAATATCGTTCGTTTCTGTTTGAATCGCCATCCTTGGCCTCCTTCAGGAGTTAGGGGAAAAGAGTCCGTCCAATCTCACAACACCCATTATCCCCCAAAAAACTCCTCGCGCAAACCCCGAAATATCCCCGCCAGGAATTGAACCTGGTCTACGACCTTCGCAGAGTCGTGTGCAATCCGGTACACTTCAAGGATAGTCTTTTCGTTAAATAAAAGCAGCCCGTCGAGGAATTGAACCCCGTCTTGCAGAATCGAAATCTGCCGTGCGATCCGGCACACTCACAGGCCAAAATAAATAAGCGGAAGGCATGGGATTTGAACCCATATCTCTGTCAAGAGGCACGCATTAGCAGTGCGGCCCGGCGAACCATATCCGGCTACCTTCCGATCATAACTAAATATCAAAGTGACCCGTACGGGAATCGAACCCGTATCATGAGGTTGAAATTCTCATATCCTGACCGTTAGACGAACGGGCCAATATTCATAAAATAGGTTGTGAAGGAATTGAACCTCTCGTCGCCCACCACGCTTATTTAACGACAACTGCTTTACAGGCAGCCGCGCAGAACACAACCCAATTAGTGAAACCAATAGCACGGGTGGGAGTCGAACCCACAGACAATCACGAAGGTCTAAGCTTCGCCGCTTTTCCGTTTGCGTACCGTGCCAGAGTTGTAACGATTCAGTGACGTTTTTTTAAGAGGATTTTAATTTGTCTGTAGGGTCCGCTACACCAAAGCAGAATAGTTACCTATAATTTATTGAAAAACGTCCCCGGTCGGATTCGAACCGACGATCTCCACTGCGACAAAGTGGCGAGCACTCCAGGCTGCTCTGCGAAGACAAAGTTAAAAAGCGGGAGCTGGAATCGAACCAGCATCTGGACGTTCAAAGCGTCCGATCCTAACCATTAAACGATCCCGCCATTTTTTCAGCTCGCGCGTAACATGTTGTATTTCCTGATTATCTTTATGTGATTTAGCCACGGATCAGCACGGATTTTCACGGATAAGAAAAATATATAACCATTTAGAAAACAGAGACTAAAACAAAAAAAGGTGAGTGATTAATATCTTTTCACTGCGAATTCATTTTTCCTTTGCAAAGCAATGTATTGGTGAATTCAATCTCTTTATTTTCCTTGATCTTTAGGTTCATTAATCATCCGTGTTAATCTGTGCTACTAACGTTAAATGTTTCTGACGCTTGCGCAAATTATTTCAATAGATCCCTCGTACGACGGCTTTCCGAAGCCGTCGAGATCGATTCCGTCTTACGTCTTGCCGATTTATTCTTTGGTTGCGGCTATGCCGCGCTGGGCTGATCCGTGGCTTGTTTTATTCAAACTATAAAAACGTATAAGTCGGACGAACCTTTTTAATTTCTTATGCTGTAATCAAGCGGAAGGTGAGGGAGTTGAACCCTCAAGGCTGTGAAGCTCGTCCCGGTTCGAACGGGGTGCCATCGCCAATTGGCTTGACCTTCCAGTTTATTCGTGGTGACTTTTTCCAACTCAGTCAGGGTAACTGGATTTGAACCAGTGATCTCGTGCTTCCAAAACACGCGAGGTTTTCTTTTCTAAAAACAGCCCAAAATTTCCCATACCCTGAGAAACAAAACAAAATAGAAATCAAAGCGTCCAGCGGGAGTTGAACCCGCACTTCCGCCCTGGCAAGGCAGCAGGCTACCGCTACATCATGGACGCAAATTTCCCCCAGATTATTTACGCCCACAAAAAAAGGTCTGATGTCGGTTGTGACATCAGACCTTTTTTGAAAAGGCGTAGGCGAAAACCAATGTCACAGGCGCAGCGAATAACGGGGCTGATAACTTACTGATTGCTCAGCAAGTTGATCGCCGCGTTGGCTCCGTTCGAGATCATTGGATGATAGTTTTAACACTGGTTTTCCTGTTTCCTATTTCTTAACGATTAACGTAATAAGTATTTCTTGTCTCTCTGAGAAGTTAGACGCAGGGACCGCAGGAATGGTTCACCTATTTTTTAGAAGTTTTATCTTTTGTAGAAACAGGTTAGCACCGGTCAAACAATTTCTGTCGTATTTATGAGAGGTAGGATGGCGTGCTTGCACCTGTTGTTTATACATAAGTATTTTCAGACAAATCTGAGTCATCAGTCCCGGAGGGACACAGGCAAATAGCCCCGGATTTTAATCCGGGGTCGTCGCCCCAGTTAAATGCAGTCCCGAAGGGACGATGGTCATGATTATTTCGTGCCT
>JAJRTM010000435.1 GCA_024278285.1 Planctomycetota bacterium | reverse complement strand
GTCAGGCACCCGAGGCATTGAGTGAAAGGGTTGAGAATCAAAAAAGCGTTGCCTGAAAATAAATTCCTCGGGTTGCTTCGCAACACAGACAACCCTGAACGGGATTGTCTGTGCTACCCGATCCGCTGAATCGTTACCTTTAGTCAAACAAATAGACGAAACTTCAATAGAAAAAGAGGAATGGATTGGCAGCAAGACGCAAAGAAAAAAGAGAATATTTAACTTCTCAACTTCACCTGGCATGAAAATGATTCTGTTGTATGAGTGCCCTTTTTTTTAATCTGTGTTTGATCCGTGTGAATCCGTGGCTCTTTTTTCTTTTAGCCACTAAAATGTGGGAAGAACCTATTTGCAATGAACATTGTCCGAAGCTCGATTGCTTTATCAATCACACTACTTCTGCTCTCAGGTTGTGGAGACTCTGGTCCCGTTCGCGTTCCAGTGCAAGGACGAATTGTGATGCAGGATGGCATGCCGGTATTTCCGGGGTCTATTGCCCTGGAACCAATTGGGAGAAGTGAATTTCGATCAAGTGCGCTGCTTCACGAGGAAGGTGAATTCAAAATGCGGACCTATCCACATGGTGATGGAGTGGTGCCTGGTAAGTATAAAGTGGTCTTGTCGCTTGGCATGGGAAGTCCTCCAGAATTAGCAAAATACAGTAGTGCAAAAACCTCAACTCTTGAACTTGATGTTCCTGAAGAAGGCCTGAAAGATTTAGTTCTGGAACTTGAAGAAGTTGCTCAACGCGGAAGCAAAAAAACTGGCCCCCCTGGAATGCAACGTTGAGGGAACCTCAATTAATTCAAAAGGAGCACAGACATTCCTGTCTGTCTCGTTTGAACATGCCGTATTTTAGGCAGACAAGAATGTCTACCCTCCGTTCAAACTGTTTTTTGACTTAATAGAGATTCCCAGAAAACAGAAAACGGAATGAAATATGGATTCTATTTATTGGGTCATTTCTCGAGATTGTAATCAACGTTGTCCGCATTGCTACAACAATTCTGAACCGGGCGCTCCTGGACTGACGCGAGAGCAAATCAGTCGTTGTGTCGAGCACCTGCCTGATCCGCAGGATGTTTCAGTGGAACGGATAATTATCTCCGGCGGTGAAGTTTTGATTTGGCCCGAATTACTCTTTCACAGTTTGGAACTGCTGCATCGCAAATATCAGACAGGTACTCAACTGTGGGTACAAACAAATGGAGATTTACTTGATGAAGCGATGCTTGATCGACTTCTGGCCGCACACGTCAATCGGATCGATATCGCCAGCATGGATAAGTATCACGCGAAAGGCACGATGCAACGAAAACCGTACCTGGAAGAATTGTTCCACTCGCGAGGTCTCATTCCCGTTGATCCAGAATCAGACATTCAAACAGAATTAAATTGTGACCAGAAAGTATTTGCCTTTTGGGGTGCCACCGAAGACGAATGGATTGGCCCGTTATGGCCGCGTGGCAGGGCCTTCAAAAAAGGACTTTCAAAAGCTGGGCCTTCTGATGAATTCTGTCGCCTGTGGAGTGGCGCGAAGAACTTTCTCGACTATCACCAGCCGGGCAGTGAAGTGAATATCCAACTGGCTGATGTCTACCCCTGTTGCCCGATGACCTGCCGACCGATTGGAAATTTGCTCGAAGAACCACTCATCGAGCAACTGGATCGATGCCAACAACATCCCGTCTATCAAGCACTTAACCAGGGGCGCCCCGAAGCAATGGGAGAAACACTTGGCTTGAGCGAAGAACATGGATTCAAACGCAGCCGTGAACTGGGAAACCACTGCCTGTGGTGTGATGAGTTCTTCACAAAACACGCCCCCCATCTTCTTCAACAAGATGCCATTACCGAACGCGGAACCGTAGATTTGGTTCACTTGCAACTCGAAAACTGACCCCGGTTTTGTTTTAAATTGGTTAATGCGTGTTTTGCTTGATGGAGTTATGCAAACTCTGCACGCTTGACCCAAACAGGGCATGACTGTCTGATCTCGTTTTTTACCACAAAAATCAGCACGTAGCGTGGGTACATTTTTGTAGGTTGGGGAGTAAGAAGCCTTTCTCACCAGTCTTTTATGCAGCCTTGTTTCCAACAACAGCATCAGGATAAAGCCCGTGCTGCTCGAAGACAGCAGAGGTATGCGCACTTTCGAGAAGTGCCTGATTACGTTTGAGGTCAGTTTCAGAGCGTGGCTTTTCGTGTTCCAGATGATAAACCATTGCGCAGAACAAGGCATCGCATCTCTGTACGCCGCTGCGAATCAGCCTTAATGCGAATTCCGAATCCTGCATCCAAAATCCAAGGAACTGTTCGTTCCAGCCATTGATTCGAATCACATCTTCTCGAAACACAGCCAGGTTGCATGATTGAATATGTTCAATCGTTTTGTTTGTTAATCCCATCCCCGAAAGATGTAAAAGCCAGTGAGGTTTGGTTAAGCCGCCAGTTGCACAAAGCCAAAGCTTTTTCAGTAGCGATTCGCGGCCCGTGAATTCATTCAGTGCTTTGTACTTAACCCAGGCCCGTTTCCCTTGAACAAACCAGCCTGGTCGGGCGAGTCGTTCGTGGTCTGCAACAAAATGACGCGAGGCGATGCAATCTCCATCCGTGTAGATAATGTAATCTCCGGTGATTGATCGAGTTCCCAGGTTTCTCAAATGCGAAAGGCGAGGGGTGCCCGTATGAGGTTGCCAGGCATGAACAACACGAAAGGGAGCTTCGTCTGCAAAAGCATCTACAACGGCTCGGGTGTCTGATCCGGACCCATCATCGGCGATGATCAGTTCATCCGGGAGTCGAGTTTGATCCAGATAGCTGGCGAGTACCTTACGCAAATAGTCCGGGCGGTTGTGCGTGGTAACAAGGACTGAAATTTTCATATAATTTAAGCAGATTTCTTTTTCTGATAGAGCTGTTCGTTTTCAGTATCCAGCTTCCACATTTCAGTTCGTATTTGAGAAAATCTTGGATCCTTGACCGGCCCCAGTCCACCGCCGGGCGTACAGGTTGCTTCACCAAAGTAAATACGACCAGCGAGGTTGTACAAATCGATTCGTATAAAATCGAAACCTTGCGAGAGAGCCTCTGCGATTCGTACCATCTGGTCAAAGTTTTTTGGACGAACATACTTCGCATATTCTTCAGCGGTAAATTCCCCTTCGACAATATTCCAATGTTTATCAAAGTGGACTATTGTCTCGTATCGTGGGGTTGAAATGGTGACTGCGTAATCAAAACCTGCTTCGCTGTGATAACAAAACAGGCTGTAATCGACTGGCGAGTCATCACCATCTACTAGCAATGTTTCAATGACGATTTTTGGCTCGATCAGCTTGTAGTGGTATTCGCCTGAGTTGCGACCATATCGCTTTTTTATCAATCGATTGAAGTAGCGTATCGTAGAGGCTACATCCAGTGCAGATTTATCCCAGACAATTTTGTGCCATTTGCAACCGTGGTTCGCTTTGATAATAAAGCGGTCCGGCAGCTCGGCAAAAATATCTGGTGTGAGCCAATCATAAACACCGAGCAAAGGAACCAGGTACTGCTTGCCAACCCGTTCGGTTACGTACTGTCGCACCTGATACTTATCAGCCATCATCGCATAGTGCTTGTGGTTACCATAGAGCTTGCGGAATTGAATCTTTTCTTCGAATGTTTGTGGCTGCTCGAAGTTGCCCACATAGCCTAGCTTGCGTCGAAAACGATTCCGCATTCGCCAGTTTCGCATCGCAAATGCAATCGGACTTTCAACGCCATTTGAAGAGTAAAGCTTTAACATTCCCTTGCTGTATTCCCCTGCAGTATTCTCTTGCATGTAAGGAAGATCGGAGATCCTTCCCCGATGATTTCAAAATGATCGCATCACGCGACGACACATGTCATACCAAACTCAATTAATACTTGCGAGAAGCTATTACTCGTGGCCTTGTACTGGCAAGGACTTAGGCAACACTCAACGCGCAAACAAATATGCGAATGCGTATCAGAGATCGAAACCGTGTGTTATTTTCTCCAGGGCAACTCTTCTGGCTGAGAATAATATTATTATATTTCAGCCTTTCGAGCAAGATGAAGTAGCATCGCGTGGATGCATTCTTGCAGGTTGGGATAGCGGACAGAGCGATTGCGCGATACTAGGCAGTCTGGCATGGTTGCATTGATGTGATTTCTGCCGCTTGCTGAGGGATGGCGAGGGTTGAGGAAATCGCTTGACTCAGGAGTCGATTTGCATGGATGAAACAAAGTCTGCCTCAGCTAAAATTCAAAACTATTTTGGTGAGCTGACCGATCCTCGCCGGGGGAAGAGAGCATGCGGTAAACCTTCTTTGGGTTATCACAAATAGAATAGTGGGTATTACCCTGGGCTGGTAAATAACCAGGAGAATGGGGAAATCAGGATGTTTTCGTGTTGAGAAACTGTTGCGAAAAATAACTGTTTCGTGTGCCACGGCTCTGTGAGCCGTGCTGCGTTGGAGTGAGAATATCTTGCTAAAATCAAGCTTGATTTTCAGTTCGCACGGCTCACAGAGCCGTGGCACCCAACAGGGAATCATAAAACAAAGCGCAACAGTACAACTGACAACAACTTAAGAAATTTACCAGGCCAGCCCCACACGCTAGTCCCTCCCCTCGATGCTCACCTCATTCATCCGAGCGAATTTAACCGGGAAGACCTCTTCACATTTCGCTAAAAGAACTAGAATTCCAAATCCTAAATCCCAGCACTTCAGCGGGGCATTGTTTTTTTTAGCCACTCCAGTTCCATCTGGAGTTTGCCAATCTGTTGATAAAGTTCAGCTTCGTTCGACTCTTTGTCTTGTTTCGATTTCGAGCCAGGGCGTTCAAAGATCTCCTCCGCTTCCGTGAGTAATTTCTTTTTCCACTGAGCAATCATTTGCGGATGAACATCAAAATCGCTCGCCAGTTCGCTCATTGTTTTCAACCCACGCACCGCTGTCAGTGCCACTTTCGCCTTAAATGCAGAGAAATGAGGCCGCCGTTTCTTTGTCATTATCACCCTTTCACAAACTGTTTGTGCAGGTTGCCTTTATACCTTAACAACCTGTCCAGTTTTTGGGCCCAGCACATATAGCCTTCAGTCAATAAGTAAAAGTATTGAAATTACTGGCAGATAGAATCTGGTAGAGTCAAAAAAATCATTCCGCTAAAAACGAATACAACTAGCCCATAAAATCAGGATTTCAAAAGAAAAAGAAACTCCAGAAAAAAAGCAGCAGGAATCACTGGTTTTTTTCCGAACATTTACTAATATTATGAGTCAGTAACCAGTATCAAGGGGGATTAGCTCAGCTGGGAGAGCGTTTGGCTGGCAGCCAAAAGGTCAGGGGTTCGAGCCCCCTATCCTCCACTCTTTAAGTGCTTATCGGGCATAGCTTTATGTCACTCGCCTTTTCGCGATGCGGTAGTAACTACATACTTTACTACACACTTTCGGCGTGTTCAGTACCCTGAATTGCTCTGAAAGTCATGCGAATGGAAGGCGTTATCATGGCTCGCAAGGCCTCTGCTCCCTCATATCTTCACCACAAGGCATCAAAACAGGCTTATACCCGCATCAATGGGCGAATGATTTATCTTGGGGATTACGATTCAAAGGAATCCCGTACCAAGTGGGCGGAAATCGTTTCTGACTGGTCCGCTGGCAATCTCGATAAATATGGCGAATCTGTTTCGGTCTCTCGCTTGGCAGTGGCGTACACTCGACACGCAAAGACCTACTACCGGAAGAACGGCAAGGAAACATCAGAGGTTCATCGTGTTCGACATGCTATGAAACATCTTGTCAAAGAATATAGAAAGCTCCCGGCTGATAAATTCACTCCCAAACATCTTGAACGTGTTCGGGCGAAGATGATCAAAAAAGGGTTCGCCAGAAAAACAATAAACGATTATACCGCAATCATAGCCAGTGTCTGTACGGAAAATCTCTTTTTTCTTTGTCTGGGGAATTTCTGGGGAAGATTTCGGGGTGAAGATTTTTGTTTTGGGGGATGGTCGTCGTTTTGTCGCCTTCGATTGGTGCGAGGCTCTCATTTTTTGTAATTTTCGTCACCCGATGCGCAGCAGTGAACACCGCCGGG
>JAJRTM010000039.1 GCA_024278285.1 Planctomycetota bacterium | reverse complement strand
TGGCATTGAACAGAGCAGGGTCAATGAGGCAGGTTGGTTAGCGGGGTACAGGGCCGTCGGTTGGAACAAACAAAGCAAAGGTCGGGTGTAGGGTCAAGGCCATATAACAATGCCAATGCAGGCGAATTGCTACCCTTCCGTCTTTTGAAGTTGGTTGGGCCTGTGGTATCATTTTTGCCTTTAAGGTATTTTGCTGGCCCGCAATCGCCTGATTGGCGGCGTTGGGCGGCAAAAATTCCCTAGTACTGTAATGTCAATTCCAGAGGTTGTTTTGTTTATTAGAAAATGAGATAAATGAGATGAACGAATTTAAGATACCGGAAAATGCAGAAAAAGGTGAATCGCGAAGCCGTACCCATTTGAACGATCACTTTTGGTTGCTATTTAGAACAGTGGATGTAGATGGCGTTGACATTATTGTTCAAGAGCGCGCTTCTACAAAGCAAGAACTTATTGAACGGCGTAAATCGTTTGAAGTGTTTGGCTATGTACAGGCAAAATTCTTTGAAGGAAGTAATCAAGTAAGAATCTCAAGAATTTATGTTGAAGATGGAGAAAATATTAGGACAGGTTTCTTTGCCTTCTTACATACAGACGATAGTGAGGGAGAGGAAGTTCATTATTTTTTTACAGCAGATGAGATTGTTAAAGAATGGTATGTGAGTCAATGCGGTAACTATTACTGTTTTAGTCTCACCAGAGATAGGAAGTACTCTGATTACAGAAATAGAAAAAAAATTGAGATTAAGGAGTTAATTATCAGAGATATTTATACGAGGAAGAGCAAGTTGAGTTTTTTTCTGATTTCACAATTCTTTCGGTTATATGTTGATGTCAACAAAAAGATGCAAGGCAAAAAAGTCACATATCTATTCAGAAGGGTTGAAAATTGTCCGATTGTTCTTTATCGTGATGAAGATGGCTATACTCGGCCATTAGAGCAACGGCGAGATTTATTTAACTATTCAGGAGATTTGCGTTGGGGACATAATGGTACATCGGCTCAATTCTGGAGCACATCAATATTGGGGCATTATTTGGGCGGGCGAGTACCAACGCTTCAAGAAAGACGGATGTTGCTTCGGAATTTAATTGGCTTGCTTGACGAGAACGAGGAATATGACATTACGGAGGAGGAAATCCAAACCGCATTACGAGGAATTGAATATATGATAATTCCCAAAAAATTTTTATCTCTCCAAAGTATGAATGCGGTCTAATTTTTAATAAACGTTATGACAGAAATAATAAAGCATTTGAGGGTGGCTTCTATCCAAATGGCCGCCCAACAATCACAATGCAGGCGAATTGCTAATCTTCGCACGTTTAAGAAACTTGTTGGCTCTTGCAGTTGGTTTCGTTTGCGAAGTTGGTTTCAATACCCGCAATCGCCTGATTGTGGGCGTTGGGCGGCTGAAATTGAAAGACAGAGCGCATTTCTGAAAAGGTACTCTGAATGATTATTGAACATCGTGGTAAACGACCAAGTATTCATAAGTCAGCCTTTGTTGCTCCGAATGCCACCATTTGTGGCGATGTCATTATTGGTGCTAAAACAAGTGTGCTGTTTGGTGCAGTTATCACGGCAAGTGGGGGTCAGGTTGAAATTGGTGCCAACTGTGTGGTGATGGAAAACGCTGTCATTCGGGGCACACCAAAATATCCAACCCATATTGGCGATAATGTTCTGGTTGGCCCACACGCCCACTTAACGGGTTGTACAGTGGAAGATAATGCATTCCTGGCAACTGGGTGTTCAATATTCACTGCGGCCCATATTGGAACTGGTGCAGAAGTCAGAATTAACGGTGTAGTCCATCTAAAAACAGTCTTGTTAGCCAATGAGACAGTGCCAATTGGTTGGGTAGCTGTAGGAAATCCGGTCCAAATCCTACCTCCGAATGAGCATGATAAGATTTGGGCAATACAGAAACCATTAGATTTTCCTGGAACAGTCTTTGGAGTTGAGCGGGCACAACCGGGAGATACTATTATGCCGGAAGTTATGGCACGTTATACCGAAGCATTGGGAAAACACCATAAAGCAGACAAACTCATTAGTGAAGATGGATGAGATTATGAAAGTTGATGGAGCTTTGTTGGTTGTAGATGTACAAGTCGGGATGTTTGAAAGCCGACTCATACCTCCTGTTTACAACGGTGATCAACTACTTACCAGCGTCAAAGACTTAATTGAGAAGGCACGTTCCTTTCAGGTGCCGATAATCTATGTGCAACATAATGGTGGTAGCGGTCATCCTCTCGAACATGGGACCAGTGCATGGAAAATTCATCCTATGATTGCCCCCAGTGATGGAGATGTGGTTGTACAAAAGCAGACTCCAGATTCATTCTATGATACATCTTTACAGCAGGAACTTGACGCAAAAAAGATCAAGAAGCTAACTCTGGTTGGAATTCAGACTGAGTACTGTGTGGACACCACGTGTCGTCGTGCATTTAGCTTGGGATATGATGTCAGATTAGTGAAGGATGGTCACAGCACTTGGGATACGAAAATTCTCACGGCACAGCAAATCATAAATCATCACAATGAAATTCTGGAAAGATGGTTTGTCACTTTGAAAGAAGCGACCAGAATTAGTTTTGAGGAATATGTTTCCGAACACGGTGGTTGAAACGGATGGCGGGGTCGGTTGCACAATCGGCCGTGGCCTTAATCCGGTGTAGCCGCCCAACAAGTCGCTCAAGCCGAATGCCTAACGCTGCGGTTTTTGAAACTATTTGCGCCATCGGTGTTGATTTTGGCTTGTAAGTCACTTTGCTGGCCCGGCATCGGCTTAGCTTA
The DNA here is from genome assembly GCA_024278285.1 of Planctomycetota bacterium. GTDB lineage: Bacteria > Planctomycetota > Planctomycetia > Planctomycetales > Planctomycetaceae > Rubinisphaera. Next base: position 135 of record JAJRTM010000039.1, on the reverse strand, counting down.
AGCGTTAGGCAGTTTAACGTCCAGCAGTAAGTAGCAAAGTCTTTGGACGTTGAAACTGTCAACGTCTGGGGGCTGGTGTGGCGCAGCTTGAAAAGAATACGTTGTTTTATGGCGATAATCTGCCGATTTTGCGGG
>JAJRTM010000434.1 GCA_024278285.1 Planctomycetota bacterium | reverse complement strand
TAGTGGACGGAGTAAGCGGCAAGACGCTAGCCGTCGGTTGTTCTTGGTAATACACCTGCCTATCCGGGCTACTGTTTACCGGCGGCTAGCGACTTGCCGCTTACAACAAATTGAAATCCGACAGGAATTGTTCGAGCGATCCTATAGTTGCCCCACAGAATTCCAAAACAGAAACTGGAAAAATCGAATGTCTACTGTTTCCTGGTTAATTTTTGATGTCGAAGCGGTTGCGGATGGCGATTTAATTTCCCGCATCAAATATCCGGACGATTCCCTCAACGCAGCCGAAGCGATTGCCCGCTATCGAGAAACGCTCCTTGCTGAAAGGGGAAGCGACTTCATCGCGCACACTTATATGCTTCCCATTTCGGTCGCTATCGCCAAGGTGGCGGACGATTATTCTCTGATCGATATAGTAGTGCTCGACGATTCCGAGTACCGCCCGGCGACCATCACCCAGCATTTCTGGAACGGCTGGCGACATTACAACCGCCCCACTTTCGTTACTTTCAACGGACGTGGTTACGACATTCCTTTGATGGAACTTTCCGCTTATCGTTACGGATTGTCTCTGCCGGACTGGTTCAATATCGATGCCCGAACTTATGAGCAATCCAGAAACAGATACAACACGCAGCGGCATCTCGACTTAATGGATCTGATTTCCAACTTCGGGGCAACGCGCGTGCAAGGCGGTTTGAATGTGCTGGCGAACATCATCGGCAAACCGGGAAAAACCGGCATCGATGGTTCCCAGGTGCAGGATGTTTACGATGCGGGTGGCGTCCAGAAAATTAACGATTACTGTATCTGCGATGTTCTCGATACCTATTTTGTGTTTCTTCGCACACGTGTCTTAATCGGCAAACTATCCCTCGAACAGGAACAACAACTCGTTCAACAGACAAAAGAGTTCCTCTCCGAAAATCAAAAAGAACGCCCTGCCTTCGCCCACTATCTTGAACACTGGGGCGACTGGCAAGAAAGCCAGGCGGAGGAAGAACAGCCAATCGAAAGTTCGCAGGAACAGGATGAGGGGGAGAAGTAATCCCAACAACGGCAACCAATGTGCCCCCAGTTTTTCAACCAGCAAATGGAGGTCGTTTGTCACAAAATTTTCAAATCAATTCAGATGTAAATAGAGAGCATGATTTTTTTAACATCAGAATTTAACTGAAAGCGAAGATAATGCAACGTCGTGAATTTCTCAATCGATCCTTTCTCGCTGGCGCAACCTGTATCAGCTTGCCTCTTGCTGAACTGCGAGAAGCAATTTCAAGGGAATTGCCAACGAATAAAACCGATGCTTATCGGATTACTCGAAGCGTGCCGACAAAGTTTTACGATGGCAAAAAATGCTGGTGTCATCCACGAGCCGGGATTGTTCCTGTCGCAGGAAACAACGGCGATCCCCGAGTGGTACTGACAATGAATTCGTTGACGGTTTCGGGAAGTGACGTTTTCGAGGGACTGTTCGGCATGATGACGGACGATCTGGGCAAAACATGGAGCAAACCAACCGAGATGAAAACATTGGCTCCACGGATCGAAACAATCGATGGTCAAAAACGCCCCGTTGCAGTCAGCGATTTCTGGCCCACCTGGCATAAAAAAACAGGCAGGCTTCTGGGGACTGGTCACACCGTTGTTTATACCCCCGACTGGAAAGTAAAAAACCCGCGTCCCCGGCATACTTCGTATTCTGTTTACGATGCGAAATCAAACCAGTGGGAAGTCTGGAAAAAACTGCAAATGCCCAACCGGGAAGAATTCTATAATGCGGGAGCAGGTTGTGTGCAGCGATTTGATGAACCAGATGGTTCCATTTTACTGCCCATCTATTTCGATCCGGCAGGTAAGAATTCGCGTGTTACTGTTTTGCGATGTCAATTCGATGGAAAAGAATTAACGTATCAACAGCAGGGAAATATCATTGCAGTGGAAGACAAAACACGAGGTATTGGCGAACCTTCTTTGACGAAATATCAGGACAATTACTTCTTGACAATCCGGCACGATAAACGAGGCTACATCGCGACAAGTAAAGATGGCCTTCATTTTACTGATCCTAAGCCGTGGATGTTCGATAACGGCGAACCGCTTGGCAGTTACAACACGCAACAACACTGGGTCACGCACAGCGATGCGTTGTACCTTGTTTACACTCGCAGTGGCGCGAACAATGATCACGTCTTTCGGCATCGCGCCCCGTTGTTTATGGCACAGGTCGATCCGAAACGGTTATGTGTGTTACGAAAGACCGAACAAATTCTCGTGCCGCAGCGCGGTGCCCGCCTCGGCAACTTCGGCGCGACCTACATTAACCCGGAAGAAAGCTGGGTGACAGTTTCAGAATGGATGCAAACCTGGGGGCCCAATTATGTGATGCCCGTCAACAACAAATACGGCAGCGACGGCAGCTTGTGGATCGCAAAAGTTCACTGGAACAAACCGAATCGCGTTTGAATCCTTTCAGGTTCGATATCGTAATTCATCGAGAGACCGCTCCGGAATTCATCACTACTTTTTCGCGTTGCCATTCTGCCAGCCCTGCTTTTAGGAAACGATTGAATTCGCCGGAGCGGCGTTCTTTTCCTTTGTAACTGCTCAGGATTTTCTTGCCGTCTGGACTGACGATTGCATACGCGGGCATCGAAACAGATTTGAACCAGTCTGCCTGTAATGTCCGATTCTTTTCGAGCAGTTTTTCGATTTGCTCTTTATCTTTCATCGCAGGGATCGTATCGATGTATAGTTGAACTCGCACAAACTTTTCCAGCAGGTTTCTATTTTCTTTCTGGGACAAAACATTGATTTCCATGAATCGACAATTCACACAGTTCACGCCGGTAAAATCGTAAAACAGTGGCTGTTTTTTTGCATCGGCATAGTTGATGGCCTGATCAACATCGAGGGCATAAATCAGTCCGTCATGTTCAAGAGTCGGCCCGAGATCGGCATCTTCTCCTGTTTCAAAAGATGGGGGGGCAAATGCTGCAATCTGTTGCCAGACGGCTCCTTCTGGAGGATGCGCCCCGAAAATCCCTGCCGCCAAGTACGCTGCAAAGCCGAGGAATGTCATTGCAAAACTGAGTTGGAGAACGCCGATGGAATCCGATGGACTATCGTGAGGCAATTTGAAAAAGCCAAGCAGATAGATCCCAACCACAATACAAATCACCATCCAGGAAGTCATCACCAAGGCGTAATCGAATAAATACGGAACGGAGAACCAACCGATATCAGCCACACTCAAAAACTTGAAAGCCGCCCCGATTTCGATCAGTCCCATTGTTACTTTCACCCGGTTCATCCAGCCGCCACTTTGAGGCAATTTTTTCAGAAAACTGGGGAACAACGCCAGGAAAAAAAATGGGGAAGCGAACGCGGTCGAAAAGGCGAGCATACCGAGAATTGGCCAGTAATAATCCCCTTGGGCTGCCATTGGCAAAAGTGAACCGACAAACGCAAACGTGCAGGTAAATGAGACCAACGTAAAGGTGAGGGACATAAACAGAACGCCAAGAAAACCGCCTTGCTGTTCTTTAGTGGAAGACCAGGTCAGCATCCAGGACGGGATTTGAATTTCGAACATTCCGAGCATGTTCATCCCGAAGAAAACGAGAACGGCTGCAATAAAAATATTCAACCACGGCAAATTCGCCGCTTCGGTCATACCGGAACCACCGAAGAATATCGAAACAACCAAACCGATCACGGTAAACGTCCCGATAATTCCGAGGCAATAAAGTGTCGCCATGCCGACCGCGTTGTGATGCTCCTTCTCTGCCTGCTTCAAAAAGAAACTGACGGTGATCGGGATCATTGGAAAAACACACGGCGTCAACAACGCAAGATATCCAAAGATCACGCCGGTTATTAAAAATGGTATTAAGCCATTGGAAGTAAGACTGCTGATTTCTTCGATGGGAGCAGTTGCTGATTGTTCGGTATCTACAGGCTCATTCTGAACCAATGCGTTTGCAAAAGGCTGTGAGCTACTCTTCACCGTTGCACTCATGTTCTGTGCATTTGATGTTTCATTTCCCAAGGTGAATTTGACGGTCTTGGGAGGCAAACAACTTCCGGCATCGCATAACTGAAAGCGAATCGAACCATTGATGCTGCCTGTGAATTCGTCAGATTTCATCCGAAAGCGGCGTTGCCAGGTGACTGTATGATGAAAGATGATGTGCGTAATATCCTTGAGGGGATGTGCAATTTCCGGCGATTTGGTTGGCAAAAAACCGGGATCAATCGGAATCAATCCTGCAGTATTTTGCATCTTGAGGATCGTCGGTAGCCCAGACATTGCAGGGTCTTGCGTCTGAGCATAAATGTGCCAACCGTCATTCAATGTTGCGGTAATAACAACCGCAACGACTTTTTCAGCAGCATCGTTAGTGCCAGTTTCGAGTAGTTGAATATCAAATTTAACTTTCTCGCTTGGGCTTGCAATACCATCGACAGCGGGGATTTTTGTGCGAGATAGCAGAACGCCTTGAAGGGGAGGCATTGTTGTTGCTGATGTTTTTTCGGTAATCAGCGAAGCGGCTGGTTTTTGTTTTGATTTATCTCCCAACAGCATTTTGAGAGTCGGCTGTTTCGATTTCGCTTTTCCGAGTTGCCCGACAATGGCAATCGGCTTTTCAAACGGATTACAACTGTTCGCATCACAAACCTGATACTTCAGTGTCCCTTTCAGTTTGGGAGCTCCCTTTCCGGTGACGCGATATTTTCGTTTCCAGGTCACGCCGCCGTAAAATTTTTCGAGCTTGGCATTATTGAATAACGGCTCGATAACCGTTTTCGGTTTTTTTGAAGGGATGAATTTTGCATCAACCGGTTCTAATCCGACCGCCTCAGCAATTTTTATCTTTGTTTCTGCCCCGACATTTGGGTTCTGAGAATAAACGTACGAATCTTTATCGAGCTTGATCGTAATTTCTGCGGTGACAATCTCCCCTGCGGCAGCTTGTGCAGGAACGAACTGCATGATCACTTTCGGCTCGCTCGATTTTTTATCGCCAAAACCAGGCAGCCCAAAACCATCCAACGGATTTCCAGGCTGCGCTGCAATTTGTCCAGTTCCCAGCAATAAACCTGCTGTCAAAGCAAGAAGAACCAGAGAAACTTTTTGCCAATTATCAATTTTGTTCATCAAACAGAAACCCCTTATTTGAGTTCCATTGTACTACTAACGGTAAAAATTTACGTACGGTACGCAAATTTTTCGAATATCATTTTTGGTTACGGCTATCAGAATGAACCAGCCGTGCTGG
>JAJRTM010000433.1 GCA_024278285.1 Planctomycetota bacterium | reverse complement strand
GAAAATAACGGGTAGCAATTCGGGAGAACTCAGGGCATCATTCAGGGAAAGATTCTGATAGATTTTGTGTTTCAGTTCATCAATTTCAGGAGTCAGATCTTTTTGGAACGGCCACAGTTTTCGTAGCGAACCGATCATGAAACCGCAAAGGATTGCCATCATGATCGATTCATATCTGGAAAGCAGAAATTTCAACAGCTTGCTGAAACCAAGTAAACCAAACAGGCAGCCTGCTGAAAATGTGAGAATGCTCAAGATGATTTCTCCGCTGATTTCCCCATGCACAAGCCCTTTGATCATGCCGGTGATTTCTGCATATTTTCCTAGCAGAAGCAGGATAAATGCCCCGCTGATTCCGGGAAGAATCATCGCACAGATGGCGATCGTTCCACAGAAAAACAGATAGACCAGGCTATCGGGCGGTTGCTGAAACAACGGCAGTCCCACGAGCCAGAAAGCAAACAGACCGCCCAGCAAAATGCCTATATATGCTGCCGTGTTCCATCGCTGGACAATTTTAGCGACAAGCCAACTGGAAGCGACAATCAACCCGAAAAAGATAGCCAGGGTTAGGGTATGATAATCCAACAACAAAAAGTGCATCAACCCTGCTAAAGAAATAACCCCCGCTGCGATACCTGCCCCCAGCGTGATGAGAAACCGCAAGTCGGCGTAGTCAATTGCTTCCCGAAAGTGACGCCGAAGAAGATGCGAAATAAACGTTCTGTCGATACGACTGATTGCAGTGACAAGCCGGGTGTAAATCCCCAGAATTAAGGCAACGGTCCCGCCGGAAACTCCCGGGATGATGTCGGCTCCCCCCATGAGAAAGCCGGAAAGTAAAACCTGAATATTAATTTTCGGATCGCCGGAAGAAGGAGTTTGCGACATGTAAAGAATCTGTTCTGTCTGATCAGGCTTTTTTGGCGAGCAGGCGGTAATTGATATTCATTCCAGCCGAGTGACTACTGATTCCGGCATTCGTATTAGAACTGAGCCGGGGCGCTGCGACCTGGAGTCGCTACTGGTGCAACCTCTGTGGGCGGTGCAGCAGCCAGGTCTCCCATGCTTCGCCGTGTTGCATAGCGAATGATAAACGTAGGCAAGATAACTTCTTGTTTATCAGCAAAGATCGCTGTTGAACCATCGAAAATCTGACCATATTCCCCTTTGCGGAATGATTTTTCTGTCGCGTATTGCACAAACCCCAGCCATTGCCGATCAGGAGCAGACATCCCCATAAAATTATTTCGTTCTGGAGTGAAGCCAAAAAAGTTTCTGGGAAGTGGGGCCGTATGTAAAGAGGTTAAGAGAATTGCCATGGTCAAATAACCCGTTGCAGCACCTGCCCCCCAGCGGACTCCGTCGTGTGCCAGCGGGTGCACCTGAATAAAGTTGGGCATGATCTGTTCGGAGCCGATGCGGAATGCAAAAATGAAACCGATAAACAGCAGCATCATCGCGATAAAATCCCAGCGATTATTCCACGCTGGCCCCAGGTTGAGGGTCGATTGCAGCAGAATCGCAAGTGGTTCAAAATAATTCATCGCCAATAGTCCGGCGAAGAAAACAGAGAGGAACGTCAAGGCAGCTCCCCACGCTCCTTCAGCAGCAACACACCAGGTGACTACCGCAACAACAGCTAAAAGAAACAGGTCTATCATAAGAAAAATCCGTAAGAAAAATCGAACTCGACAATATAAAAGTCATTCTTTTTGAATAAGCGACTTTGCCTGAGAGTTAACACCCCCGGCTCGCCTTACTTAACGATTCGCAACATTTCCTCGACTGAAGTGACGCCTTTGACGACGAGTCTCAAGCCTTCTTCCCGCATGTACAACATCCCGTTTTTGCGAGCCTCGGCTTTTATTTGAGTAATCGCTGCGCTATCACGAATCATATCCCGCATGCGATCATTCAAGTCGAGCAATTCGTAAACTCCGACTCGTCCTTTGAAACCAAGCCCTCCGCAAGTTGGGCATTGCCCTTCGGTTTCTTTACTGTTCGGTGGACGGTAGAAGTTTTCAATTTTATTGGCAGGTAAATTCGCTTTTTTCAGGAATTCGGGTTTCGGTTTGTAGGGGACTTTGCAATCGGGACAAAGCCGACGAGCGAGTCGCTGACCGAGAATCGCAGAAAGCGAACTCGATAACATGAACGGCTCCACCCCCAAATCCATCATGCGGTATAAGGCAGAAAATGTTTCGTTTGCATGAACGGTTGAAAATACCATGTGCCCGGTATTAGCCGCCTGACAGGCAATGATAGCCGTTTCGTTGTCTCGAATTTCGCCGATCATCACTACATCCGGATCTTGTCGCAAAATAGATCGCAGAGAATCGGCAAAGGTTTGTCCTGCTTTGTTATTGATTTCGATCTGCGTGACCGTTTCCATCTTGTATTCGATTGGATCTTCAATCGTAATGATGTTTCGCTGGTACGAATCGATTTCCCCTAACGAGGCATACAGCGTTGTCGATTTACCTGCACCGGTTGGCCCGCATGTTAAAAACAGACCGTGTGGCTCACAGATAACTTTGCGGAGCTTATCCTGCAACTGTTTTCGCATGCCAAGTTGAGCCAGCGTGCTGACCGAATTCGCCTGATCGAGAATTCGCATCACCATTTTTTCGCCGTAGCGGGTTCCCTGGGAGGCAACTCGAAAATCAATTTCGCGGAAATCCATTTCAGCCCGAAAACTACCATCCTGCGGCTTTCGCTTCTCTGTAATATCCATCGCAGAAAGCACTTTGAAAATGTTAACCACGTTCTGTCCGACAGCAGCATCGAACGGTTCGGTCGGATACATCACCCCATCGATACGCAGACGGACCGCCATTTCTT
>JAJRTM010000432.1 GCA_024278285.1 Planctomycetota bacterium | reverse complement strand
CGAGAAAGAATTTGAAACAGTTCTGGATGAGAAGGCGGATTGTGCGGGCCGATATCATCAATGGGAAGCGTGAAGCCGTACCCAAAAAAGTGGGACCACGTTCGATTCACAAAAGATTGCGCGATGAGTGGGTCATCCCCTTCGACAAGTAATTTCGCCAGTTCCTGACGTCTGGAAACCGATTTGTCATCGGAAACTTTATGACCATTAAAACGAGGATAAGCAACCTGCATCAACCCGGAACGAGTTTCATAATAAGTCGGTCCACCAATTTTCTTATCTGTGAGAAGATACGTTGCCTGCCCTTTATTCATACCAGCAGGCATCTGTGATGAAGAGACGACTTTGGCTTGCTTAAAGAAACTGTTCAATTCCCAAAACTGCTGTTGTGTCGTTTCGTAAAAGGGATGACGATGGCACTGAGCACATTGAATTTGCGTGCCCAGTAGCGTCCGTGCCACGAAAGCGGTCGCAGGGACTGCTTGATTGTTCAAATGAGCCACCAAAAAATTAGCGGGACCATTTTTCTTCGGATCCCCTTTGGCAGAAATCAAATCGCTGACAACCAGACTCCAAGGGTTATTTTTTGCAATCGAAGTACGAAGATATTTCAACAACGCGAGGCGATCAACACGTTCGTTGGGAGAACGCCCGACAAGTAAATTCGTCCAGCGAGTTGCCCAGTTCATAGCAAATTCAGGCGTTTCAAGTAAGCGATCCACCAGCCGGCGTTCCCGTTCGGGCCGTTTATCACTCAAAAATCGTTCTAGTTCTGTTGCAGTTGGGATGCGACCAGCCAAATCGAGATAAACTCGCCTGCACCATTCATGGTCTTCTGCAGCAGGCGAAGGGCTGATTGACTGATCGGTCCACCCCTGTTTAATTCGTTGATTGATCGCAGCAACAACTTGTTTATCATCTGTCAATACCGGCACTGAAATCAAATCGTGCTGTGATTTATTTTCTTTCGCAGGAACCTGAGCGGTTGAAACGGGAGCTGTTTTTTGATGCCATTTAATATCGGGAAGCTTGGGGGGAAGTTCGCTTTCCGGTTTCTTCTCAGGCGTCTGATTGTTGACAATTTTCTCTGCAACTGTTTTCGTTTCAGGTGTCGTCTGTTTAACAATTTGATCCTGCTGAGATTGCCGGGGAAGCGACCAAATTCCGATAAACGTCACAGCGAGAGCAAGACCGGTTGCCAGCGTCCATTTTATTATTCGCGATGAAAGTGGCTGTGCAGAAGGAGTGAAAGCAGTAGCTGTCACCGGTGAATCGTTTGACTCTAAAGCAGCATCTGCAATAAAACCTTCAACCAACTGCTTCAGACGCGGATCGTTTTGAAGCGGTTGCTGATTCTCGCTTTTATCATCCGTAGAAATCGTATTCGGAATCGCCAAATCCCAGTGAAGAGAACTGTGAACATCCAGATAACGAACGTAATAATCCTTCGCAGCGGAATCGTCCTTGACGATTCTACTGATTTCGTCCGCGCCTTCTTGATCAAGAGTCTGTTCGCAGAGTTGATCAAGAAGGCGAGAAAAACGAGGATATTTCTGAAGTATTTCTTTCATTATCTTGTTACCGCAGCTAACTCTCTTTCCACACATTCCAACAAGACTCGTCGGATTCGTCCCAAAGATTGATAGACCGAATTAACGGGGCGTCCCAACTTTTCAGCCAGGGATTTTCCGTTAACGCCTGGTTCGTATCGCTGTTGAATCAACGCTCGATCAGCCGATTTCAATTTATCGATACACTTGGAAAGCGCGAGTCTTCGGGCTTCACTTTTTTCACTGATTTGTTCCACCGATGTTGCTACCGTTTTGATAAACTCATCATCAAAATGGATCTTACTTCGCTTATTTTTCTGGCGATATTTCATTACTTCAAAACTGGCAATGCGATACACCCAGGCGATGTAATTAGTCCCCGGTTCAAATTTGTTCCATTTCGACCAGATCACCACATTCGTATTTTGCAGCACTTCTTCAGCGAGATCGGGATTCCCTACCTGGGCCAAAATAAACAGGTAGACCCGCCGCTGGGTCGCTACAAACTGATCGATGAATTCTGCACCGGGACCATCTGAATGGCCTGATGCTGAATCCTCAGTCGTTGAATTTTTATCAGAAGAATCTGTCACGCCGGGTATTCTTTCAGAGCGGGCATACAAACGCCGGTTAACCAGGGGGTTAACCCCCCCCCCCCGGCTCGCCTGGAAAATTTATCAGCCAATCGGAAAAACTAACCAACAAGCTCTTCAATGGGAGTACCGCCGTTGGCTATTTTCATCGGACGCCCACGTTTGGAAGTATGCACGATGTTCAAAGGAATTTTGAGGGCTTTGCAAACCGTTGCCCAGATGTCTCCCGGAAGATAACTTTTGCCGAGGATCGCGGTGCCGTCTTTGTCGGTTTCTCCAACCGCGACTCCACCATTCAACCCGCCACCTCCAATCATCGCAGACCAACTTGCCGCCCAGTGATCGCGACCGGTATCCTGATTGATACGTGGAGTTCGACCGAATTCGCCCATGCAAACGATGACGGTGTTTTCAAGCATCCCTCGATTTTTGAGATCCTGCGTTAAAGCAGCAATCCCCTGATCGAGCATCGGGAGCCTTTGATCCCGAAGCGTATTGAACACATCGGTATGCAAATCCCAACCACCAAGGTTGACTTCTACAAATGGAACTCCGGTTTCAACCAGTCGGCGAGCCATCATTAAGCCACGTCCAAAGTTGTTGTTGCCGTAAACCTCTTGAGTTTTCGGGTCTTCGCCGGAAACCTGAAACGCTTCCATCTGCGTCGATCTCATCAAGTTAACTGCCTTACCGTAGACATCCTTGTGAGCCTGGGGCAAGTCGCCACGACCGGAACGAATGAAACCATCTTCAACTACATTCCACATCGCAAGACGCTGTTCCAAACGATTTCTTTTGGAAGAATCGCGATCAACATTGCGGATATTGCCATTGCTATCAACAACAAACGGGGCGTGTGTCATCCCTAAAAAACCGGAACTGCCTGCTCCGCCTCCCACAGAAACAAACGAAGGGATTTCAAGATACTTTCGTTTTGTCCCCAGTTCGCGACTGATGACAGAACCAAATGAAGGGTGAATGACAGTCGGGTTAGGCACATAAGAGGTGTGCATGTAATAGCGACCGCGTGTATGATCGGCTTCTCGTGTACTCATCGAACGAACCACAGATAAGCTATCCATCTGCTGGGCAATCTTGGGAAGATGCTCGCTGATTTGCACATCCCCTTTGGTGCTGATCTTTTTGAATTCACCACCATTTTTAGACCCCGGCTTCAAATCCCACATATCAATCGTTGGAGGCCCACCGCTGAGCCAAATGAGGATACACGCTTTTTCATTGCGACGCACTTCGGCTGCGTTGGCAGTAACATGATTCAAAAATGAATAAGCGGGAACGGTCATCGCAGCCCCTGCTGCAAGATGTGACATTAAGTGGCGACGATTCATCGTGCCGGGGGGATTTTTTTTCATCGTCAATTTTCTCCGTGTATTATTTAATAGGTAGGGTGCGCCGTGACGCACCAACAGGAAAACTTGTAATAACCAGACGAAAAATCTGGTGCGTTGCAACGCACCCTACATCTCGCCAATGATTTTTTTCTAGCGAATAAACATAAACTCGTTACTGTTGAGTAACGCCCAGAATAAATCTTGATACGCAACAATCGGATCGCGGCTGACTCGAAAGAGTTTTTTCACCGCGGTCACATCACGCCCGGTTGGGGTTCGGCACAAAGCAGCCAGATAAATCTGCTGAATTTTTTTGGTATCACGTTCATCACTTTGCACAACATTGTGCAATAAGCTACCTGGTTTGCAGTTGGTTGCTGCATCGACCAGCTCGCCATTCATCATCATTAAAGCTTGTGGAATACTACCGTTGAACGAAGTCGATTCATCATTTTCGTCCGTGCCAAAAGTTGTCACGAACTGCTGCAACCACATATTTCGACGGCGGTTCGATTCCGCGTAACTCGCTTTGCTCATCCCTGCTGCATTGGCTGCAATCAACAGAGAATCGAACAACTGCTCGGCTTCCATCGATTTAATATAAGCGTGGCTAAACAGCGGCAATTCGCCCGCAGCAGGATTGTCAATTTTATTCTTACTGTTGAATTCACTGGAAAGCTGGTAAGCCTCGCTGTTGGCGATCCAACGAATTAACATTTTCTGATCGTAGTTGGATTCAACAAATTTTTTGGTCAGAAAATCAAGTAGTTCCGGATGAGAAGCGGGATTATGTGGCCCCATGTCATCGACAGGTTTTGTGAAACCGAAGCCGAAGTAATGCCCCCACATGCGATTAACCATCGCCTTGGCAAGATAGTGATTCGGATCGTTCACAATCGATTTCGCCAGCGCAATTCGACGGTCCCCCGAATCATCGGTTTTCACTTCTTTGCCGAAGTATTTGGGATACGCAACCTGCATTAACCCGCTACGTTTTTCAAAGAAAACAGGCCCACTAATATTGTTAACGACAAGCTCTGAATAATCATCAACCTGTCGCCCGGTTTCAGGATCGAGTTTTCGATGATCGACCCGGCGTGCCTGCCTGAAAAAACTATTGAATTCCCAAAACTGATTCTGTTTCCAATCATTAAACGGATGATTATGACACTGAGTACATTGAACTTGAACGCCAAGAAAAAGGCGAGTCGTTTTAGCAGTTGCCTGCACCCCATCATCACGCATCGTCATTTGAGCCAGCAGATAATTGACCGCCCCGTTTTCGTCGTATCGCCCCTGTGCAACCAAAATATCTTGAACAACATCATCCCAGGGACGATTTTTTGCAAACGCTTCTCGCAGAAACTTCTGCATCCCTTCACGTGAAGTTCGCCGAGGTGTTTGCCGACCGATAAGCAGGTTTGTCCAGATCGTTGTCCAATTGTGCGTGTACGCAGAATCTTCCAACAACTGATCAATAACTCGTATTCGTTTATTGGGGTCTTTATCTCGCAAAAAAGATTCAGCAACTTCCAATGGTGGGATGTGCCCAACGGTGTCGAGATAAACCCGCCGAAGCCAGGCAGTCTCTTTTGCGATTTTCGTTGGCGTAACTTCGTTGTCTTCCCAACCCTGACGAATCAACTTGTCGATTTCTTCAACCACTTTTTGATCATGTTTGTAACGATAGGCGTCACTCTTTTTGGCAGCCGCTGAGTCAGTCCCAGAAAAAGCGACTAACCCAAAAGCAATCAGCGCAATGGGCAACAATCTGTTAATGCTTTTGTTCATTAAGTCTCTCATCATTTAAGTAAAGTATCCTGATACCGAAGATCGCTGTTTCCTTAGAATCTGCATACCACTCCAAAGCCAGCACTCACTTACCTGTATTGTTACAGAAACATTCGGCAAAATGCAGATCGAATTTCAGATTATCCAGATCTGCCCCCGCACGTCTTGCTTTGCAGCAGGATGAACCGCACGTACACTGTCCCAAGTCTGTTTTTTCTAAAAAATGCCTAAACTTTGAAAAACGCTATTCACACTTGCCCTGCGATCTGGTTACTTTCATGGCTGGAATTGCAGTCGTGGCGATGATACCGGTTGTACACAACGCGGAAGCGTACATAATGCCACGTGTCGTTGAGGGCACACTGTCGTCTTTATGTCAATACAACCCGGCTGAATTGACTTTTTATTGCCCATTTTACCTTGTCGTTAACAAGATCTGAGCATTCTTGGTAATTTGCTGTACAGGACCAAGAAAAAGGGTTGTAATTTCAAATCTGTCCCTAGTATGCAATGCTTCTACCTGTTTATCAGGTTTTAAGAGTTTAAGTATTTAATCTGTCAACAAAAGTCCTGCCTCGTGTCCATTAGGAGAGAACGAATATGCTTCAGGCTGCCATGAGCGCCAAGCGTTTACTATCATCGATTGAATTACCTGCCTACGCCTTCATTCCCGGAACTGGTTTACCGCATCCAATACGCGACCCCAGGGGTCATAGCTATGGTCGTAAACGAATTTCGCCTCCCTCGTTAACAAAGGATAACTGGTCCACACACAAGAATTACCTTGTTGGCCTGGATCTGTTTAACTACGGTTTTTACTGGGAAGCTCACGAAGAATGGGAACGTCTCTGGAAATCATCTGGACCAGATTCGCTGACTGGCAGGTTTCTTAAAGGCTTGGTCAAGCTCTCAGCCGCAGGTGTAAAAGTTCGCGAAGGAAGTATCCACGGCGTCCGCAGACATGCCGCTTCTGCTGGTGAAGTTTTTGCAGATGTTGCCGCCGAAGCCGATCTCGATCACTACTGTGGCCTCGAATTTACTGTTCTGCAATTCGCAGCCGACCGCTCTGCCCAGTTGAACTACAAAGGATCATTCGAAACAGGACAACCCGTAAGAGTCTTTCCATTTGTTTT
>JAJRTM010000431.1 GCA_024278285.1 Planctomycetota bacterium | reverse complement strand
TGTTGAAAGAAAAGTATCTTTGAAATCGTGAGTGCTGATGACTTCGCCGCCGTCTTGTTCAATTTGTAAAATTTGAGCCAGGCCTCTTTCGTTGACCGCGTATAATTTCCCAGAGGATATAATCGGTGTTGCACTGAACGGGCCTTTCATGCGTGCCTGCCAGATTCTTTTTCCCTCTTTGAGATCAGCACAACTGATAACCCCTGCACGGTTTGCAACGTACACGCGATTTTCATAGATAATCGGGCAAGCTGTTGCGGATGAAAGTTGGCCAGATTGCCAGATGATTTTCGGCGTTTTCGGGTCGCTGATCCCAGGCCGTATTGCAGTCAACCCGTGTGAAGGAACATACGCAACCTTGTTGGCAACGGTTAATGAAGGGATCGTGGAGGCTCCATCAAGATACTCCCATGCCGTTTTCCCGGTGTTGGTATCAACCGCAGCGACTCCTTTGGAAGACTGCAAAAGCACCCACGGTTCATCGCCTGACCAGACAACCGGAGAGGTCCAGTTCGCTTTGCGGGGGCGATCAATCTGCCAGCGAGTCGTCCCATCGATTGCGTTCAAGCCAAACGTGAGGGACTCGGTATCGTTTTCGGCCATGCAAACAACGGTTCCATTCTTGACGATCAAAGAAGAAGCCATCCCGAGTGAATTACTCACATTGGGGAAATCGTAAGTCAATCCGCGATACCATTGCAGATTGCCCTCTAAATCGAGACAGATCACATCATTCGAAGAATAGAACGCAAAAATCCGCTTGCCATCACTTGCAGGAGTTGGTGTTGCGACAGCCATTTTTTTATGACAGATCGTTCGACCGGTCGCCCAGAATTCTCGTTGCCAAAGTTCGTTCCCATTATTGGTATCGTAACAGTTAATAACCAGCCGGTCCTGATGAAATCCCTGGGAACTGGTGACGAAAATGCGGTCCCCCACAATAATGGGCGACGAAACCCCTCGCCCGTTCAAATCGATTTTCCAGGCAATGTTATCTAATGTATCAGGCAATGCAGGCCCGGTGACGATGCCGTTATTAAGTGTCCCCCGAAACTGTCTCCAGTCTTCAGCGACACAGGTTGCACTTGGAAGCATTAAGGTCAGCAGAAAGATAATACGAATAAACATTGGTTAAACCTCGAATAAGTATTTTGGATAGTTTATTATTTGGCTTCTGCCGAATGGATCGCCATGCCGAACGGGTTGCAGACGCGGAATTGGAATTGCCATTTCTGGGCCCAGTCCTGTGTCTGTTCGTTCTGGCAAATTTTGAGCAGGATCGTATTCTTCCCTTTTACGAATTCGCCCGGCACTCGATATTGATCAAACGCGGTGCCTCGATGATACTCTTCTCGCTCGAAAAGTAACTTGCCGTTGACCCACAACTTCCAGGCGTTGGAAGTAGCAAGTCGGAATTCAACGGGTTGCTGCTTGTCCGAAAAGAACTCGGTGTAAGCGTATTCAACCGCCCCTTTATGAGGAGCAACCTGCTTGGCGATATCGAGAATACCATACGAGTCGTCCGTTTGATACTTCTTCCAGGTCACTTCTCCCAGTTGACCTTTATAAGAAGCGGATGCGTTGATTTCTTTTTCAGGGGGGTAAACTTTAGCAAATCCAACCCCTTCTTTATTATTGAAAGGACCAATCAGATGCCACGTGTTGAGGAATCCGTAATGATATTGCAGATTGATTTCTTCGCCACACTGTTTGAGCCCTTTAATGATTTTGCGAACCTGGTCATCATCAGTTGCTCCCAATAATGCTTTTTTATAGAAATTGCATCGGCTTGTTTTGTCATCAGGGGTTTCCTTCGCAATCTTTTCTGCTTGCTTGATGTATCGGCTCACGGTTTCCCTACGAAGTTCGTCGCTGGGATCGTTAATGAACAGGTCGATCATTTGTTCGGTTTGATCAGAACCAATTTTCTGAAGCCATTCAAAAACCATTCTGCGTGAAGCGGGGCGGTGTGATGTTTTGCGTAAGAAGTTGAGCAGCTCTTCTTCCGGCAGCTTCTGATTATTTTTTAACGTACGGGCAGCAATCGTTTCGAACGCATTGCGTAACCAGTTCGATGCCAGCGGATTCGCATCATCGAGGGCAATCAAAACCGGAATTAAGGCGGCGGCATCACGTTTTTGCAATTGTTGAACCGCGATGCGAGCTTTTTCATGTCCTTGTCCTTTATGATCAACTGCCTTGATCGCCGTAAGCAATTCAGGCAAATTTTCTTCAAGCTGTGCGCAACATCGCTGGGAACAAGAAAAGAACAAGAGAAGAAAAAGGGCGGAAGAAACTTTCATCATCAAACTCCATTATTGACTGTCAGGTGCATTTTCAGCTTCGGCGACATCATACACTTCAGCATTATCGATTGCGAATCTATCAGGTTGAAACTTATCGTTCGCATAGATTCCATTATGCCAATATGATTAACTGTGACATTTTTCCCCGAAAATTCCTCTTTTATTCTACCGGCCCACGAAACAAGACATATTTGTACAAATAGGGCAAGAGGGTCGACTTTCTTCATTGCTTTATTCCATCAAATAGCAGAAAAGTTGCGTTTATCGGCATACTGAAATAGCTGACATCTTGACATTCCAGTCACCTATCACCGATAATAGATATGACTTACCTGATTTATCCCCAATTTGGAACAACGTTGTTTTTCCGAACCTGCCGGGGGTGTAGACAATACCGATCAATCT
>JAJRTM010000038.1 GCA_024278285.1 Planctomycetota bacterium | reverse complement strand
TTGAAGAACGTTTACGATTTGCCATCCTTGGCTCTCCCGATGAAGTGACGGTTTTAGTCAATCATCCATCATCGTGGAGAGCCAGGTTTTTACAAACAAAATCTTACCCCAAAATACAATTTTCCCTAAAGTGCAGTTTCATTTACAAAGAAACTTTTATGAAACGGCATGATAGCAAAGCACGTTTTTGACATAAGTACATTCCCCAGAATGGTAAATATTGAAAAGGTGATACAATCTTGTTAGACAGACTGTGAAATAGAATCCACCTCATTCTTTTATTCAAATGCATACGTTCCTTCAAAAATTGCCTGGGCAACAATCCAGATATCGTCCGGGTATTCGATGTTTTCATCGGCATCGTTTTTGACGAGGTAGTCGCCTGGTCTTCCTTTTAATTTGCCCCAGCTTGCGATTACTCGGAAGGCGTGTTGTATTTGAGCGGCTTGGACGCCTGCGGCTTCTGGTTTGGGCATGAATTTTCGCCAGCCGTTTTTGTCGTACTCTTTGGTGGCATTGTATTTATTGAAAAGGGTCTCTGCTTTTTGAGGCCAAGTGTCCCCCGATTCACCTCGGCAAAGATAATCACCCACCGAAGCAGACATCTTTCCTTCCAAAGTGGATATCGTCTGCTCACTCGTGATTTCTTTTGCCCACAGACATTTAGTTTTGCGAGCCGGGAACCATAAGCTGGCATTGTTTACTTCATCGAGCAGTTGTTTATTTGGGTTTGAATCTGTCATCTCTTTTCATTTCTAATCAGCCCGGCGGGGGGACTTCTGGTTGGCGGTCGCGGGATTGGATGACCCAATCTGCGTTTTCGATCAGGGCATCTTCGCCCAGTAGTTGAACAAGTTCAGCCGCCTGATCGTAGTTGTTTGATTCGATGAAATCAACAAGTCGTTTATTGGCGGTTGTGAACAGTGACCGCATCCATTCGTAGCGGCGGGCAAGCACGGCGAAAGCCGATTTTTCCGAAAAATCATTCAACATTGCAGTCCCGGCTGCAGCAATAAAAACGAGAACCGCCAGAATGTGATTCATATGATGCGTCTTCCAATGCACGAAAAGCATGACAACTGCCAGCATAGTCGCGGTGGAATACAACAGTTTGATCGCAAGTTCCCAGCGGTGAGCGGTCTTCTGTTTTTTGCCGGCTGATTTTACAAAGTAATTCAGTTGATCCTGCACCCAATGTTTTTGGATCAACTCGAAACTTTGTGTTTGATGCTCTTTCGCAAACTGCCGCTCGGCTCGGCTGTGTGCATGGGTAATTAACTGACAGGAACGAACCGCCTGGCGTATCCAGTCCAGTTCGCTGCGCATGGTGCGCAGGTAATGATCGGAAACCGTGTGAGGCAGCCCTGCCAGTCGCCAGAAAAACTGCACTCGCAGCGCTTCTGCAATCGCTCGGTAATCAACGAATTTATCGTGACATTTCTGCCGATGAGCCACACGGTAAACCACTCCGCCCAACATTAACAAGCCAATGTAGGCTACCAATAATCCCCACGTATTAGTCAGCAAGTGTGTGTAAAGCTCAAAGCAAATCACAGCCACGCCAACGAGTAAAAACAAACCACACAACACCCGGTTGTTTCTTGTCTGATACTTCAATGCAGCCGCATCAGCCGAGGCGTATAGATTAAGAAGTCCCAAGTGGTTCTCGTAGAGTTTCGGCTGCCCATCTTCTGGAATGACCCAGCTTTTGCTTGTTGCAACCTGTGTGGTAAACGTTTTTGATGTCGAACTGATGTCCGCGTTGAAACGATCAAACCAGGACCACATGTTGTGATAATACTCTTCGTTTTCTTTATCGTTTCGTCGTTCGTCGGGATACAGGTTTTTCAATTCTACCGTGAATCGATTCGCTCCCGGTTCGTCGCGTGGCGTGGTGATGTGATAAACCGGTCCGCATTCGGTTTCATCAAGAGCTTTGTTACTGGCGGCAAACGGGGCGATTACTCCCTGATGTTGCCATTGAATAACCCGTGCAGTCCCGCCAGCCGGTTCGCAAACTCCATCCCACAACGCGATGAGAATTTGGCTGTGTCTGGAAATGTACCGACCAACTTCCTGATACTGCGTTGCTCGGGATTTTTGATTATGTGATATTTCCTCAGCATTTACGCCATCTGCTAATGGAATTTCAATAACCTGAGCCGCCTGATCCAGTAACCGATCAAACTCTTCCCGCTCGCCGGTGCGGTGGACGAGTGCCTCACAAACATCCCGCGGCCAGGGGAGCGGTACGACTAATTGAATCTCTGCCTGAAAATTCTTATCAGCCGCCAACTCAAGCACCAATTTCGCCACCAACCGATCTGCCCCGGCTGCCAGCGGTGAAAGCAAAACAAACGGCGTCTGCGGATACCGAGCATGCAACTCCACAAAAACCCGCCGCACCTGTTGGCGCAAAGCAGGCAAATCTTGCTCACACAAACACCGATGCCCCGTCACACCCACGATTAAAGGAATACGTTGTGACATGATAATTGTTTTCTATGACTTGAGGTTGTCATCCTGATCTGTCTGAGTTGCCTGTAGTCGGAGGGCGTCCATAACGGGTTCGATCTGAGCAACTAAATCTGTTATATCGTGCTTTGTCGCCAAGAGATGTGCTTCTTTAGCCACTTGGAACGCTTCTGCTGATCGGTTTTTGGTAAGCCCAAGTAGGTTAGCCTTGTCGATCAGGTAACAGACCAATCCATGTGGATTTCCATACTGACGGTAAATCAATAAATTAATTTTTTTGTTAATTTTGTCTGAATAATATGCAATATCTTCATCTGTTTTCTTATGCTCGCCTTTCGGCAGAGGAATATCTTTATTCTTTTCAAGTATCAATCGACTTTTGGCTAAAACATCTCTGCTTACATAGTATGCTTGGAGGGTTTGCTCGATAGTGACTTGCTTGGATCCTCTCCTTAATGCATTGTCATACAAACTTGCCAGCCGTTCTGTAAATAGGTTCAACGACAAATGTTGTGCGCGGGGGTTGGTGAAAATGTGGGCCTGTTGTTCTGATAGGGAATACCATTACCCATTCTCTATCAGGAAAACACGACATGCCCACTTGTTTATTGTATCAAGCGATTGGCCTGAATGGC
>JAJRTM010000430.1 GCA_024278285.1 Planctomycetota bacterium | reverse complement strand
ATGGCCCTGGTAACTTACGGATAACGTTTGTTTTTTCACCGGATACCACAGACAACCCCGTTCAGGGTTGTCTGTGTTGCGTAGCAACCCGAGGTATTTTGATACTGGTAGCGTTTATTTTGGTCCTCAAATCTTTCGCTCCAAGCTTCGAATGCTTGATGGCACTCAGGCAACTCTGAACGAATTGTCTAAGGATCCTCGAACAATTCTGTCGCATCTTATGAACTCAATCGTGGACAGAGTAAGCGGCAAGGCGCTTACAATAAATTGAAATCCGACAGTAATTATTCGAGCGATCCTAAGCCATCCGGAACAAAAAGCTATTGTCCCCGTGATACTGCATGGCCCTTCTTTACATCAAATGTGAGTGTGAACGTTGACAGAGCCAGAAAACTAGAATACCATTCTAGAATAACATTCTGAACTTCCAGGCAATGGCACAACGAAGTGTTCTCGGGAGGGTGGTTTTGCTGATTTCTGATAATGTAAAAATAGCTTCAAAACGCTGCCGGGCGACTGATTTACGGCGGCGGGAAATCCTTGATGCCGCGTTGGTCTGTTTCCTCGAAAACGGTGTTCGAGATACCTCGATGGAACAGATTCGCATCAAGGCAAATGCCAGTAACGGCAGTGTTTATCACCTGTTTCGCAGTAAGGATGAGATCGCGTTTGCTTTATTCGTGGAGGGGATGCAGCGTTATTATAGCCGGGTTCTGGATGAAATGTCGCGCAAGCGAACCGTCCGGACGATCATCCGGACGATTATCGAAACTCATCTGAATTTCGCTGCGGAGCAACCGGGTTACGGTCTCTATTTAACTCAGATGGGGGTCGCGAATGAGACGGGGGAAATTGCTGAGCAGTATCAGATTATCAGTGATCAGTTTAATAACGAACTCTATTCTCGCCTTGCCCCTTTTGTGAAATCAGGTGAAATTAATAAGTACCCGGCCCCGCTTTATTGTGCGTTGATACTCGGCCCGACAACTCATCTGTGTCGTGCCTGGTTGAAAAATCGAATCCCCGAAGATCCACGTTCCATGACGACTGATCTGGTGGAAGCCGCCTGGAAGTCATTACGTGTGATAGACTCATAAAAAGGAGACCGACGTGAAATTATCCTGCTGCTTATCTCGATGTCGCTTGCTGCTGGAATCGCGATTTCTCCCTGCTTTTATGACTGCCTGCATGTTACTGATGTGCAGCCACTCATTATGGGCACAGCAAGCATCCGGACAAAAAAACATTTTACTCACACTCGAAAAGGATAAAGGGTTTTCCTTTGAGACATCACAGCTTAAAGGGAGTATTCAGCCCGAAGGATCTTATCACGGTGTCAACCATTTCGCCTTGAAAAAGACGGGACGCGATGTCATCGATCCGCGTTACTCGGCATTGAATCTGTTCAAGCTGATGGCTCAAAATCAGTACATGGGTGAGCCTCGTAAAATGGAACGCACTGTCAGGGTAATGCCCGATGCTCTCGAAATCACCTGGCTGCCAACAGAACAGCACAAGGCAAAAATCGTAGCCCGCTATGAAGTTTCCGGCCCTGCTTCAGTTGATGTTACCGTGACAGTTCATTGCGAAGGAACGTATCCTGCGTATGAGATTTTCATGCCCAGCTATTTCGATAACACGCTGCGTCCGCATCTCTACCTTAAGCAGGCGCGCAGTCCTCAGAAACCTCATGATTTAGTTGTGCCAATGATGAACGAAGTCTATCGCGGTACGCTGTTGGTTTTTCCTCGTGATATCCATGCAGCTCGCGTTGTGATTGATGGACGTTGGGATCGTAACGAATTCAAAGCGGCAGTTATTCCCGTAACCCCCGTGCGGCATTATGCACACTGCCTTGCTTTTCTGGCTGATGCTGAAAAGACGTTTGCCGTTGTTGTGATGGCCCATCCCAAAGATTGTTACGGTATCAGTGCGCGTTATTTTGCAAACAAGCCTGAAGACCGGTTGACATCTTACAGTGCGGTCGATTTTTGTATGTTCGGCGAGAATATGCTACCCGGAAAAACACGAACGACCCGCTTACGATTGGCTTTGACGCCGCTGGATGAAAGTATGTCACAGCCGTTGAAGTTGTATCAGGAATTTCTTTCATCTTTCGATGATAAATAGAATCCTTTGGTTCTCTTTTTGAGGTCAATGAACATTATGAAAAACGAATTTTCTCACCAGCATCAATCGGAACAGGCATCCCGCCGTGCGTTCTTCAAGGCTTCCGCAATCGGTGCAGCAGCCTCCTCTTTGGCTTTTCCTGCGATGATCTCTGCAAAAGGAATTGATCGGACGTTGAAAATCGGTTTGATTGGCTGTGGCGGGCGTGGGACCGGAGCAGCCATTCAGGCGTTGAAGGCGGATAACCATGTTGAGCTGACAGCAATGGGCGACCTGTTTCAGGATAAGCTCGATGCCAGTTTCGCCCACATTAAAAAACAGGAACCGGAAAAATTCAAAGTAACGCCACAAAACTGTTTTCTGGGATTCGATTCATTCCAGAAAGTGATCGACAGCGACGTGGATGTCGTTTTGCTGACAACACCCCCGGCTTTTCGTCCACAGCATTTACAGGCAGCTGTTAAAGCAGGCAAGCATTCTTTCTGTGAGTGCATTGCTGCGGTGGATGCACCGGGTATTCGTTCTTTCCTGCTTTCCAGTGAGTTGGCTCGTGAAAAGAATCTCGGTATTCTTTCCGGTTTCTGCTGGCGTTATCATTATGCAGTCCGAGCCGCTGCAAAGCAGATTCATCAGGGAAGCATCGGTGATGTGCGAGCTATTTATGCAACTTACTATCGCCCCAGCTTTTACGGAAAATACGGTGGTAAACGAAACTCCGCCTGGAGTGATCTGGAATGGCAACTTCGCGACTGGCCCGATTTTCTCTGGCTTGGCGGCGATCTCAATATTGGCCTTTCGGGGGGACACAGTGTCGATAAAATGGCCTGGTGGATGAACGATGTGATGCCGATTAAAGCAGTTGGAGTTGGCGGAAAACAGTTTCCGGATGAAGGGAACACGTTCGATCATTGCCAGGTGATTTATGAATACGCCAACGGCGTGCGTGCTTTTCTGGGAGTCAGAACACAAAATGGTTGCCATAACGAAAATGCAGACTACATCATAGGCAGCGACGGAATATGCACAATCGGTAAAAGCCCTGTGCCGGTTATTACAGGTTCCAAACCGTGGAAATATACGGGACCTGCCAACCGCATGCATCAGACAGAGCATGATGAGTTCTTTGCTTCCCTACGATCCGGCAAGCCGATCAACGATGGCAAACGGATGGCTGATACCAGCATGATGGCGATCATGGGGCGAATGGCAGCTTACACCGGTCAGGAAATTACCTGGGAACAGGCTCTAAATTCCAAACAATCATTGGTGCCGGAACAACTGGATTGGAATACCAAAATAAAACTGACCCCGCCCCCCATGCCTGGCGTGACAAAGTTCGTTTGAAGTGCTTGCGAAGAAGATGTTTGCCGAAGGTTTCTGGAAGAGAGTCGGCATTACCGGGTCGCTGTGATGATTGAATTCTCGTGATCGCTTTCCAATGGCAGCGGTTTCTCGTAATATCGGATATCTGTGGTACGGACCGAAGTATCTGTACTCCCTTGCCGAATATATGACTTGCCTGTTTCACGAGGATTCAAAACGTAATGAGAGTTTCTGTTTATTGTTTTATCGTTCTGCTGGGAACATTGCTTTTTACCGGGTGTAATAATCAGCCGACCGAGAAATCGAAAGATGCCGGTTCGCACAATAAGCCTGCTACCGATGTCGCCGAAAACAAAAAAGAAGAGGTATCGGGTGACGAAGCAGAAGCAGTCAAAGCAGTCGAGGCTGTTGCAACCTCGATCAAAACCAACAAACAGGGCTGGGTAACCGAAGTTAACTTTCGTCAATCTTCAGTTACTGATGAGCAGTTAAAAACTTTGCTGAAGCTGAAAAAGTTGCAATCGATCCTGCTGAACGAAGCTCCGATTTCTGATGCAGGATTGAAAACGCTTGGTCAGATAAAAACGTTGACTAATCTTGATTTGCGTGATTGTAAAATTTCGAATGACGGCTTGGCTCATTTAACCGGGTTGGCAAACCTGCGAGCACTACGGCTTTCCGGAAAAAATGGAAGCACCGAAGTTGATACCGATGGCATGGTGCATGTCGGGAAGTTGACTAATTTGAAAGCGCTGCTGCTCGATTTTTTATGGATCGATGGCGAAGGGTTGGGGCATCTTTCTGCGTGTAAAAATATTGAAGAACTTTATCTGGCTGAAACGTTGGTTGCTGATGAAGACCTGGAACAACTCAAGTTGTTTCCCAAACTGAAAAAACTTCGTATTTCCAAGCTTTCGCAGGTAACCGGGGCAGGGCTGAAACATGTCGCTATGGTGAAGGGGTTGGTTGAACTCGACTTGAGTGAGAACAGTTCCCTGTTTGATGCCGACCTTGTTCCGATTTCTCAATTGACTAATCTTAAAAAACTCAACCTGTGGCGAGTCGCCTTGACTGATGCCGGGGTTGCTCATCTGGCACCGCTGGTCAATCTGGAATGGCTCAACCTGGACAACACACAATTGAGCGACGCCGGCTTGAAACATTTGCAGGGAATGACAAAACTGAAATTCCTGCATATTGGTTCAACATCCATTACCGATGCGGGACTGCCTCAACTGGAAGGTTTGAAATCGCTGAAAGATTTGAAAGTGACGCGAACCGCTGTTTCTGAAGCGGGCGTCAAAGCGTTAAATGAAAAGCTGCCTGAAACGAAAATTCAATTGAAATATCTGGGGGAAGGGTAGATAGGCGTTAGGTAGTAGGTATTAGGCGTTAGGAATGCTGTCGCTATAATGCTGTCGCTATAATGCTGTCGCAAATCCATTCGATAGACCTCTTTGAAGGGGATTGGGATGAAAAGAATCTTTTGTTTTCGAACGTTGTTGATTGTTACGGTTTTGTTTCTGCTGCAATCTTTTCTTACTTCGGATTTATCTTCTGGTACCTGTTTTGCCAAAGATGTCGGGGCGTGGAAAGCGGGGATTTCTCGCGTGGTGATTACGCCTGAAAGGATGATGTGGATGTCTGGCTACGGCGGGCGAAATAAACCAGCCGAGGGGAAGGTGCACGATTTGTGGGCCAAAGCCCTTTATATCAAAGACCCTGCGGGCGCAAAGACGGTGATTATTACGCTGGATCTGGTTGGGATTGATCGCGGGATATCTCAGGCGATTACATCACGCTTGAAAGATCAATTCGGTTTGGAGCGTTCAGAGATATCACTTTGCACGTCTCATACTCACAGTGGTCCGGTTGTTGGGACGAATCTTCGGGCGATGTATTTCTTCGACGAGCAGCAGCAGAAACTTGTTGATGAATACACGGCAGGACTCATCGAAAAAATGCCGGGGCTTGTTGCGAATGCGATTAAGTCTCTTGAACCTGTGACGTTGGAATATGGTGTTGGTAAAACGACATTTGCCGTTAATCGTAGAAATAACAAAGAGGCAGATGTCCCCAAACTTCGCAAAGAAGGAAAACTGGTGGGGCCGATTGATCATGAAGTGCCGGTTCTGTTTGTGAAAAACTCGCAGGGAAAGATCAAAGGAATTCTGTTTGGTTATGCCTGTCATGCGACCGTGGTTGGCCTTTACGATTGGTCAGGTGATTGGCCCGGTTATGCTCAGATAGAAATTGAAAAAGATTTCCCCGGTGCGACCGCGTTGTTTGTTGCAGGATGCGGAGCGGATCAGAATCCGATTCCCCGCCGCAAGGTTGAACTGGGTGAAAAATATGGACGAATGATGGCAGATGCGGTCAAGGAAGTCTCTCATAAAAAGAATTCGACGATCACGGGAAAGTTGAAAACTGAATATAAGGAATTGGACCTTCCCTTCTCGCAGCTTCCGTCTCGCAAAGAAATCGAAAAAGAATTGGCTTCGAGTAATAGATATCTTGTTGGACGAGCAAAAAAACTGCTTGAGGAATGGGACAAAAACGGTTCGCTTTCGCCAACATATCCTTACCCGGTACAGACATTGAAACTGGGCGATTTGGCGATTGTGACTTTGGGCGGCGAGGTGGTTGTTGATTATTCCAATCGGATTAAAGCGGATTTGGATCATCCGCATCTGTGGGTAGCCGGGTATTGTAATGATGTGATGTGTTACATTCCGTCCCGCCGAGTTCTTTCGGAAGGTGGGTACGAAGGGGATCGTTCGATGATCTACTACGGTATGCCCACTGTCTGGGCGCCGGCATTGGAAGAAATGATTATGAACGAAGTGGCTCGACAGGTAAAAAAGTAACGTGATTACTTTCGAATGTAGATTGCCCGTCTGTCATGTAACCCTCACGTAACAGCATAGTGACCAGGGTCATCACTGACCCGGTTCGCCAAAAATAAAAAATCGCCTAATGCCTGATCACCGTTCTCAATCCGATTCCGAAACAGCATCGCAGGAAGTGATTGAGGTGGATCGTGGAGATTGGCTCGGTTGGTTGTTGCGCTTTCGGATACTCATTTTTTTCTTTGCGTTAACAATTACCGTGCTTGCGATTCCGATCGCGAATCGCTTAACGCTAGATGAATCGGTTGAATCTCTGTTCGCGCCGGACAATCCGTTACTACTCGATTACATGGAAAGTCAAAAGCTGTACGGCGGCGACGAATTCATTCTAGTCGCCTGGAAACAGTCTGATCTTCTGAAAGCTGAAACACTGGATCAGATCGATGCCTTTGCCGAGCAGTTAAGCAAAGTTCCCGGGATACGTCCTGAAAGTACGCAAACTCTTTCTGCGATTCTGCGTCCAAAAGGGTTGGGCTGGGCTGGCAGAATGTATTTGAAGATTCGTACGGTCCGTGAAAAGGCATTGGGATTTGCGGAAGGAATGCTCGTCAATAAAAAACGGGATACCACTGCGATTGTGCTGCGTATGGAACCGAAAGAGACGGCAACGGTTCCGCAGTCACAAACCTTTGCCGCGATTCGCGAGCTGGCCGATTCACACTCTCCGCCAGCGTTTGTGGTCGGGGAAGCAGTTCAGGTTCACGACATGTTTCGGATTGTCGAACGGGACGGGACGGTTCTCGGGATTGCCTCTTCTGCGGTGTTGCTGCTGGTGATATTTGTTTTGTTTCGCAGTTTGCGTTGGATGATACTCCCTTTATTAGTGGTGCATGTGGCTCTTATCTGGACGCGGGCTTTTCTGGTTCTTTCCGGTTTACAGTTGAGCATGGTTAGTTCGATGCTGAATTCGCTGGTGACAATTATCGGGATTGCGACTGTGATGCACATCACGGTTTATTTTCGTGAATTACGTGCCAAAGAAGAACGGCAACAAGCGCTGTATAAAACATTTCGCGAGTTATTGCCACCGATTGGGTGGACGTGCGGCACAACTGCGGTTGGCTTTGCCGCTTTGTTATCAAGCCGGATTGTCCCCGTTCAAAGTTTTGGCTTGATGATGACCATCGGCACCGGCATGGTGTTTGTTGCCGTTCTGACGATTGTTCCTGCGGGTGTGTTACTGGGACGGTTCGATATCGACCCGAAAGAATCTCGCTGGGAAAAGAAAGTGACGCAGGGCTTGCAGTATCTGGTGAATCTGGTGTTTCGTTTTCCCAAGCTCATTGGTCTTACCGCGATATTGCTGGGAGTCTTCGGTTTAAGCGGCTTGGCTTTTTTACGAGTGGAAACTGATTTCAGTAGGAATTTTCGTGAGGAAAGCCCGATTGTGCAATCACTTAATTTTGTGGAATCGCATCTCGGGGGAGCAGGCAATTATGAAATTGGCTTCTCGATAAAGATGGATCAAACAGAAGAAAATTACAGTAAATTACGGCAGTTGACGGAAGAGCTTCGAAACCTGCGAGTTGAAGATCAGTTCGCCGTCACCAAGGTGATTGCGATTACGGATGGACTCGATTTCATCCCAAATATTGCGGCTGAAACCGACGAAGACAAATTGAAACTGCTGGCGAAAATGCAGCCTGAATTCGAACCGGGTTTGCTTAACAAAGAACATCAACAGATGCGAATTGTGCTGCGAGCGTATGAGCGGCAACCAGCCGAGTTGAAGTTGAGGCTGATTGAAGAAGTGACCGCGCTGGCAAAAAAACATTTTCCCGATGCGCACAGCACCGGTTTATACGTTTTGCTGGCGAATATTATTTTGAGTTTGCTGGAAGATCAGCTTGTCAGTTTCGCAATCGCAGCGGTCGGCATTTTCCTGATGATGACACTCGCTTTCCGAGATTGGAAACTCGGCTTGATTTCGCTGATACCGAATCTGTTCCCGATTATATTCCTCATAGGAGCTTTGGGGTGGATCGGGTCTTTGGTGAATATAGGGACTGCGATGATCGCTTCTGTTTCACTAGGTTTGACTGTTGATTCCAGTATTCATTACCTCTCTGCTTATCAAAAGGGGATAAAAAGTGGGCTCGGACATCACGATGCTTTACGCATAACACAAAGCCGGGTTGGGTTGGCGTTGGTGTTTGCGAATCTTGCACTGGTTTGCGGATTTAGTGTACTTGCCTTATCCGAATTTGTGCCTTTGGTCTATTTAGGCATTCTGGTGAGTATCGCGATGCTGGGCGGTTTGCTTGGGAATCTCATCTTGCTTCCCCTGCTATTAACGGGATGGCATCAAATAAAAATGCAATAAATACAATTCTTGCCAATTTGTTGGGATTTAACTCAAGATGTCATTCAGGAATTGAGCCGGTCTTGACTCACTTGAAAGATGCACGTTAGATTCTGCCTCGTTCCCATCAAAAAATGAAGGGGAGGGGCTGTTGTGCAATTCAGTATTATCTGCAATTCGCGTTATCTGCAATTCGCTTCAAATTAAACCCCTGCCTATTCAATCGATGATCTTCTGCCCAATCCTACCCTGCTTTATAGCACCTTATCACGATGCCGTAATTATATGGATATGAGACATACGATAAACAACCGGAACTGCAGGTTGACCAATAACTTCTATTGTTGGCTTCGAAGTTGCGATCAAAACAAGAGCGGCCCTCTTTGGTCGCGATCTCTTGCTGCGTTTTTCATCATAGCAGTCTGTTTGCTCACAGGCTGTTCGAGTGTCAAACCATATCAGGCTGATCAATTGCCGATACACATGCAGGCGCCCCCTTTGGCCAATGCGCAAACGCTTGATCTGACGAGAATGGCTGCCTCCACAACATCAACGGATTTGATTGGTGAAGGAGATGTCATAGAAGTCACGATTTCCGCAGGTCTTTCTGCAGATGATACAACAACATTCCCGGTTCGCGTGGCTGAAAATGGAACCGCTCAACTGCCCATTATTGGCTCGGTGCAATTGAAAGGGTCGGACCTTGAAGAAGCGGAAGCGATCATCGTGGGAGTTTGTGTTGAAAAGGGATTTTACCGCTCCCCTCATGTTACTGTCACGATGAAACGTCCTAAAGTAAATTATATTACCGTTTTGGGCGCAGTCGAAAAGCCTGGAATATACAAACTGCGTGCCAATCAATCAGATGTCCTTCAGGCAATTGTCGCAGCCGGTAGTTTGTCAGAAGATGCTGGTACGTTCGTTCAAATTCGCCAACCGGGTGTGAATGGCTCTAAGTCCCAAGGCAGATCAATGATTGCCTCGCAATCGGACGTAAAAACGGACGATCAGAACGGCCTCATTCAGCAAGCCTCGAATGAGTTGCAAGTGCAAACTTCGGGAGTAACAGCGATGCGAATTAATCTCGCTTCAACTGCGGTGGAAAATCCGAATGCTCTTAGACTACAGGATGGCGGTGTGATTATGGTCGAGCGTCGCGATCCAAAACCGATTCACGTGATGGGTCTGGTCCGAAAACCGGATCGTTATGAGTTTCCGATCTCTGAGAGTTTACGATTACTCGATGCGGTTGCGTTGGCATCAGGAACGAACAATCCATTTGCAGATAAAGTTTTCATCATTCGCAAAAACCCGGCGGGTGGTGAACCAATTCTTATCGAAGGTAGCATTAGAAAGGCAAAACGAAATGGCAAGGCTGATTTAAGATTAGCGCCCGGCGATATCGTCAGCGTCGAACGAACCTCAACCACTTCGCTGTTCGAGGCAGTCCGCATTATTGGCTTTAATGTCGGTGCCCGGATTTATTAATTCACCAATAATATATTTCTTCAATTATTTATTTGCTGCCGTTGCAGGAATTCTTCCGTATGTTATCACTTCAGACACAGGACCGCGTTGCGAATGAGCCTCTCCTGGAAGAGACTCATAACCCGCTGACCAATGTGCTGCGTTTTTTCAAATCTCTGGTTCGGCGAAAATGGACCATGTTTGCCTGGCTGACACTCACAACCGGTTTGGGAGTGGCCTATTTTCTGCTGGCCCCTCGTGAATACGAATCAAGTGCTGAGTTGCTGCTGTTGCACACGGGTGAAGGAAGCATCGACCAGACTCAGCAAACCGAACGGACATTGCAAGATAAGCTACCCACGTACAAAAAAGTGCTGGTGAGTGACGAAGTTGTCAAAGGTGCCTTACTCCACTTGCCGAAAGAACAGCAATCGGCCTTTCTGGGGATGACCAAACGGGATGCTATCAAAAAAATACGCAATGGTTTAAGTGTCAACTCTACCCGTTCGACAAACTTGATCCAGGTAAGATATCGATGCGATAACCCTCAGACATCCGCTTTGGTTGTCACAAATATTATGAATTCCTTTTTTGCTTTGATGCAGGAAACAAATAAAAGCAGTTCCCAGGAAATGCTTGAACTTCTTTCTCGTGAACGCGCTGAAATTCAAAAACAATTTCAAATCAAACAACAAGAATTGCTGAATTTGCAAGCCTCTTCAGATTCCATTCTTGGAACCGGGGAAAACATTATCAGCGTTGTCAATGAACGAGTAATCGAGCTGAATAAGTCTTTAGCAGAAGCACAAAAAGAAACGATTGATGCTCATTCATTTTACTTTTCGGTAGATCGCGCTATCAAAAATGGAGATGATCTTCAACAACTTCTCAGCCAGCACAATTCAGCCATTGCAAGTGATTTAATGAAAATGGGAATGGGCGTTGATCCGCGAGATGCGTATGCCTACGCCCGACTGCAGCAGCAAATGCTGGAAGATGAATCCAAGCTCAGCGATAAATTAAATGGGAAACTGGGGCCGAATCATCCTGAAATAATTGAATTAAAAACTCGCATTAAAACGATGAAGCAGTGGCTCGCATCGCGTTCCCAGCAAGCGATAGACGGTTCCAATCGCCTCACCAGAGAACTTGGGCCGCGATTATTGCAGATGTCTAAACAACGGTATGAACATGCGACGATGCACGAAAAAGATATCTATGATCGCTTTGCGAAGGAAAAACAACTCGCCTCTGGGATGAACCTGCGTCTGGTACAAATCCAGATGGCTGAACGCGAACTGCAACGGCTACAGGCAGATTCCGATATGAATCGTGAACGAATCAAAACGCTTGATCTTAACCAGCAAACAAACCTGCGAACACGAATTACGAAACATGCAGAACCAAATCCGGTAGCCGTTTCTCCTAAATTGACAGTCACGCTACTACTGAGTATTTTTGCAGGATTGCTACT
>JAJRTM010000429.1 GCA_024278285.1 Planctomycetota bacterium | reverse complement strand
GCAGGGCGCGGCGCAGATGCCCCAGCGCCTGTTTCTGGCTCGTGTCCGGCCAGAACAGCCCGGCGAGATGGTCTCTGGTGAGGGGGCGCTCGCGGCTGATGAGATAAGCCAGCAAGACGAGGGTCTTCTGCGAGCGAAAGCCGGTCAGCGGTTCCCCGTCCTGAAGCACTTCGATGGCGCCGAATAGACGAATGGTGAAGGTGGGCATAGGTCAGTTTACACCGCCCGCGCCCGCGTCGTCAATGCGGTGTAAAGCGTGGCCGTCGCTACTTGCTGCAAGACCTCGCAGGTCTCGCAGACCTACGAGGTTTCCCGCGGGCGCCGGGCGGGGCATTGTGGTCGCGGGCGAGGGCGCCCCCTCTGCCATCTTGCGAACGTTGACGTAGTGAAGGCGGCATGTGGCTTTGGTTCACGACAGGCCTGGCGCTTTTTGGCGCGCTTTTTGCGGCGGCCGCGCTAAAATGAGCATCACCCGCCCGCCGTGTAAGGCAGTCCGAGAAACTTTGACCAGAACCACAGCTGGCAATTTTCGCGCCGCCTCACCGCCGCCGCAGGCGGGTTGGCTTAAGGCGAAGTTGTGCGGCATCTTCATATCTTGTGTTTCTTGATAGCAGGATAATCACATCACTTCATCTAGCATATGTGTGAAGTATTGCGGATAATAATTGAGCACTCTCCGCACTTCCTGTTCATACTCCTTAATTACTTGAACCATAATCGCATGATCATAAATCTCTGCGTTAATAATCAAACTCAATTCCATTGAAACAACCCTGTCGGCAAAACCGATTTCATAGAGAGTTATTGATGAAGTTGAAGGCAGTCCATATTTCAGACGTTTTTGTAGTTTTTGCAAGTTCCTGATGAGGTTGTCGCTTCCTCGAGGCTGAATAATCTCAATAAGCTCAGAAACTGCATTTATAACAAGCGTTCCATCATAAGATAATGCATTCTCACAAATGTCGACTACATGATCTATCGTAGGGTGACGCGGGCGTGAGCCTGTCCCAATTTTGGAATCACTAGATTTTAGGAGTTTGAGCAAATTATCGAATGACTTTCCCTGAATCCATTGTAAAGCGATGTTTTTCAGGATATCAGGAGGGGTACATTTTTCAAAAGTATTGTTGTGTATATTCCCAGATATTACAGGCCAGAGAGTAACGAGTAATTCTTCATGGCTGTTACATGCCATAAGGTTCTCAATGTGCTGAGTAGTCCAGTCTTCAATTGCAATAGAATTATGAACCCCATATAAAGTTTTTGCGAAAACATTTCTTCTTGATCGTTCCGGCACATTTAGCGCAATGTTCTGAGCAAGTAACCTAAAAAGTTCAATAATCTGACGTTGTTGGTTGTCGTCTGCCAAGAAATAAGCAAAGGTTTGCCTTGCCAATTCCGTGACATTATCGTCTTGTAACTCATTGCCTGAATCGTCCCAATGTGCCATCAAGTAACTTTCAACGGCTGATATAATGTTCATCTTCCATTCAATTTGCTTTTTCAGTCCCGCAGCTGTGAAACCATCATCTATGTATTGTGAAGCTAATCTCACAGCAAGCCCTTCTACATCCCCGTCACTATATGCTAGGATAAACGTTTCTGCTGGAATACTGCGATTCCTGTCTTTGTTGTAAAAAGGATCAAAAACTGACAAGATCGTGCTTGCGCAAGGTTCGGAATTATTTGGGTTTAGTAAACCTTTAACTCGGTTCCAACGCCACTGACCTCTTCTCCTCCTACGCTCATCATATACCATTGGTTCAGCAAAAATAACACTTCCTTCTGTGTACATACCGGAACGGCCTGCGCGGCCAATAAGATTATGAAAATCGCGAACTTTGATTTGATCTCGGCCCTGGTATGTGCTGGTCACAATGAGATATCGAATCGGAAGGTTAACTCCCTGGGCCAAGGTAGATGTACAAATTACGAATTTTGCTAATTCTTCCTTCATTGCATACTCAACAGCCAAACGAATTCCTCGTGGTGTATTATTGTGATGGGAAAAGATTCCCAATTTAGCACTTTCCGTAGCTGTAGCTTCAGTCCCCAAATTGCGCTCGTGGAGAAAACATAGTCGCTTTATCTCGTTTTGATCCGAGTATTCTACAGGTTTTGTAAAAGATAACCCTCTATCGTATGCATCCACGGCCTTGTTGCATAAACTAGAGGCAGTAGACTTTTTGCCACAGAAAACTGCTACCCCACCATTGACTACAGTTTTAAGTCCTAAATACAGCGCAATGGCTTGCCCATCAGTCTTTTCGGGAAATACTCGTGGCCTGCTTTCTCTCCCCCTGAGCTGGAGTTCTTGTTGCTCAATAATTCTCGGCACAAAAAATTCCTGATTATCGGGGTTAACCCTGTCTACGAACTCAAGCCGTCCGAGTCTATCTAACCAACTTGCAAAGGCAACACTTCGATATGTAGGAATGAGGTCGGTACCGGAAACGATCTCGGCATCATTTCCAATCAGCCATTTGCCGACATCTGCTGCATTCTTGATTACAGCTGAAATCAAAATAGTTTGGACTTCTCTTGGAACCATTGTCTTCAATGATGTCAAAAGAAGTTCATAGGTAATTCCTCGCGTTCCGTTGTCAAACTGGTGGCCCTCATCATAGATCAGTAAGCCAATGTACGCTGCAAATACTGGGGTGTGCCTGAGAGCATAGACAAGTTTTTCAGGCGTAACTACTAAAATCTGCGGTTGTTCTGCTTGTTCTACGATCTCGAAATCAACTTGAAATACGTCGGTAAACTCTTCAACCTTTACATGTTCATTGCGGAATGACTCCAGAAGGTCATTTCTGATTTCGTGGCACAAGGATCTGAAAGGTGCTACAACTACAACGACAGAAGCGCGCCCAGCAAGAAGCGCACTGCGAATGATGATTTCTGTTGCTTTTGTTTTCCCCGCGCTTGTTGGCATTTGTACTACTGCTGACTTGCCCAGGAAAATTCCTTGTTCCCCAAGTAGATGTTGAGCAGGCCATAATTCCCGGACAAACGTCTCTTTTCGTAATACTGGTAGCCATTGATTTGTGACAAGGCCAGAGTATCGCGGTAAGGAATACCATGTAGAATTCTCAAGGCGTCTTTTCACAATAGCACAGCAAACATCAGCAAAAAGCAATTGTCTTGGTGTTCCAATATCGTAAGCTGTTTTTCTCAGATTTGTAGTATATTCGAGTAGGTCATCGTAACCTTCACCGCTCTCAAAATAGTGAACCAAGTGTTGCGAGATTGTGTCAATATATTCCCCATATACGCCTGGTGATGCAAAGTATTTAGACCAATCTGCCTGAAGCAACCAAAGTAACAAATCCTCTAACCCTGAACAATCTAAATTGGGGCAATGTTCACCAAGCCTGTTTGCGAGAACCTGTGAACTACCAGGTAAATCACAAAGGTAGTATGAGGCCGAACCTAACAATAGGAGATAGGGATCAAGGCCCTGTCGCAATTGAGATCCCAGATAAGCATCAAAGAAACGAGTCGAAAACTGAAGATGTTTCTGTAATTCATTCAGATGCTCCTCATCAACATCTTCCGA
The DNA here is from genome assembly GCA_024278285.1 of Planctomycetota bacterium. Taxonomy (GTDB): domain Bacteria; phylum Planctomycetota; class Planctomycetia; order Planctomycetales; family Planctomycetaceae; genus Rubinisphaera. The sequence continues at coordinate 1,648 of JAJRTM010000429.1, read as the reverse complement.
GTTGATTCGCGCTGCGAAATCACCAAGCAAGCCTATTGTTAGTGTAAATAACCTCGCAGGATCCCGCGTGATTTTGATGTGATACTCTTCAGGCACCCGGTACTCGTACATTTTTGCCTTTGACCGAGTGACGCCCAAGAGTCGCTGCGATTCCCTTTCAGGCTTCATCGGCAGCCCTTCTGTAGAGTTCGTAGACAAGGTTCATCATATCTTTTCCTAGAATCACAAGTAGAATCAAGCTGTCTCGGTTGGGGTGAGGATAAGTTTTAGGGTTGTTTTGTGACTTGGGGATTTTTCTAGTATCAGTTTCGGAAACGACATCCACGCGAAAATAATTATCAGTGAATAGAGCGGCTGCGCCATACAACTCTCGATAGGGCACGTCTACTGGATTCTGAAAGCGTTCTACCTTGTCAGCATTATCTTGCTCACCTTGGTCAATTAATCTTTGTTTCAAATAATTGAGTGACTCGTCAATACGTATATGATCCTTTGCCGAGTCATTGACAGCATCTTGAAGCCTGTTGCGTCTACTCGAGCTTGATGAAAAGCAAGTTTTCGCTTCAAAAATGGTAAGCAGATCGCGGGGTGATGTATTTTCCGGATCGTAAAATTGAAAACCTATTACATCACAACCTTGCGGAGAACTATCCCTACTGAATTTGGATGACCATCTCATCCTTGGCACCCAATGGCTAAGAATCCATTGCAAATAATCTGCGACCAAGATTTCGCCAAAATCTCCCGCTCTAATAGATGGTCCTAGTCTCGTGGTTACGCTAGGGAATTTGATTTCATTGAGATAATCTTTGCGCGATCTTCTCGCCCGTAAAGCATCTATCTGGTGATCAGAACAATAGTGATTACGAAAGTGAGTCGCCCACATTGATAAGGCTTCTTGATCGTCCGTATGACGAAATTCCCATACTTCCACAGTTTTCCCGTCAGTTGTTTGCAGCCTTTCGCCTGTATCAACCAGCCACTGAACCCATATCGGTTTCTCCATTACAAAAATACTCTCTCCGATTTGTTTCTGTGTCATATGATGATAATACAGCCGCACAACGAAGTAAAGATTGATGTGGCGCGGCTAGGACGTGGCCAGACGTGGTTGATCAGAGACAACCGGCATGAATTCAAATCGATGTAAGCAAAGAAAGCCGCCACATAATCTCTTGTTGAACTGAACCGGGAAGCAAGTCTTGTCCCTTTGGGGATGAAGGCGAGAAGTTCACTTTTGATGAAGGATACACCTAACAAGGTAAGGCCGTCAAATGCGCCTTGGAGAGGCGCCATGGGCAATCGCCACTGCATTCAGCCCTGAGCAGCCGTCGGCAAGGCGCCGCCGGCAGTCGTTCTTGGCAGATTCACCATGGCCGGGCGAGCAATTCCCACGCAAAAACGTCGCTGGCAAGATGCCTTGGGAGCAGGAACAGGTCTGGCAACGAGGAGATGGGGATGGAATTCCTCGCCCCTGCGGTTCTAATCACGGCCAGATTGGAGGGGCGAGGAATTACCCGGCGCCGATTCGGCATACAAAAGAGAAGATCATCGGCCACTGATCTTTGTCGCCACGCTTTCTTGTCGAAACTGCTCGCCCGCCTATAAACGGCGCGACCTGGCAATAATTTTGGTTTACCCTCGGCGG
>JAJRTM010000428.1 GCA_024278285.1 Planctomycetota bacterium | reverse complement strand
CCGATGAATGTTTGCATCACAAGTAACGGCGAGGTTTATACGTCGGAATCAAACGTCGGTCGCATCAAGCGATATACATCGGACGGTGAATATCTCGAACTGATCGGCACCGTTGATTTGGTTCCCGGTTGTAAAAACGTTTCGATTGTCGTCACCCCGGATCACAAACGCGTTTACATGATGGATAAAACCCGGTCACATGTGATTGTGATGCAGCAAAAAAGTAATGAAACATAGTAAAGGCGAGCCGGGGGTGTTAACCCCCTGGTGACTATGCTGTTACATAGCCGGCTGGCGTCAATCTACACTCGATATTTACCAGGGGCATCACTGACCCGGCTCGCCTGATACTTATTTCGTTCTCGTTTATCCGGGTTAGGAATCATAAAATGAATTGTAATTTACGATATCTCTCGTCGCTAAGTCTGGCGTTTTTGTTGTTCGGGTTCAGCGATGCGATCTCGGTAACGCAGGCGGAAACACCTTTGACGATGGTGGTGATGGATCCGCTCGCGGCGCCGCTTTCCTGTCCTTGTGTCGAAGGTTATGCCCAGCGCAAATACGAAGTGCTGGGCGAATACCTTTCGCTAAAACTGAAGCGACCGGTGAAAGTTATTTTTACTGAATCACTCAAACTGGCTGTGGACAACGATAAATTTGAGCAGGCGGATATCATCATTGGAAAAGATTCTGTCGTGCGGTTCGATTCCAAACGAATTGGCGAGCCGGTCGAAGTGGTAGCCCGCTTGACAGGGAAAGATGGCAAAACGACTCAGACCGGTTTAATCGTCGTTCGCAAAGATGACCCTGCTAAACGGGTAGATGATTTGAATCAGTATCGTATCTTTTTCGGCCCTGAAGATTGTGACGAAAAACATGCGGCAGCGATCCAGTTGTTGAAGGCTCATCGAGTGACTATTTCCGATAAACTGGAAGTCAGTTTGGCGTGCAGCGATGGGGCGTGCAAAGTGATCGAACTGGGAGATGGGAATAAGACGGCTGCGGTCATTTCCAGTTATGCTGCCCCTCTTCTGGAAGGATGTGGCACGATCAAAAAAGGAGACCTGCGTATTGTTGGAGAAACAAAACCGGTCCCGTTCGTCACCGCATTTGTGTCAAAGCGGCTTGATGAGTCGTTGAAAAGCGAAATTGAGAAGGCGTTACTGGAAACGGGCTTGGATGCAAAAATTCTGATCGCGTTAGAATCTCAATCCGGTTTTGTCAAAGCAGAATCGAATGAAACCGTAAAAAAAAAGTAGATGATTCCTGGACGCAATGGCGGGGTAATTCTCGGGATGGTCACGTCCATTATTTACCTGCAAAATTGCCTGGAAAACTTCCACTGCTTTGGGAGAAAAACCTGGGGAGTTCGTCTCATGCGGGCATTGCGGTCAATGAAAAGCATTGTTTAATTGCGGGGCGAGATCCGCTTGATCAATTCGATATTTTCTCTTCGCTGAATCCTGCAACAGGCAAGATGCGGTGGGAAGTTTTTCTCCCCGCGGTTGGCAATCTCGATTATGGCAACGCGTCACGTTCAACACCTGTTCTTGGTGAAAAATCCGGCTGGTTTCAAGGAGCGTATGGCGATTGCGTTTGCGTCGAATTGGAAACAGGACTGATTCGCTGGCAGCAAAATGTTATCTCAAAATTCGGCCCGAACAGGCAGCTTGTGTGGGGGCTTTGTTCGTCCCCTTTGGTTTGGAAGGGGCAACTCATTCTTAATCCGGGGGGAGCGAAGTCTTCTCTTGTTTCGTTACAGGCAGATTCTGGAACCCTCAACTGGAAAACACCCGGCAACGATTTTGGATATGGCTCGTTCATTGTTGCAACGATCAATAATCGCGAGCAGATTATCGGCCACGATAAAACAACGCTCGGCGGCTGGGATCTGATCACTGGAAAAAGGTTGTGGAGCGTGACGCCCAAAGAGCGGGACGACTTCAATGTGCCAACGCCGATTTTTCATCAGGGGAAATTGATCGTTGCCACCGAAAATAATGGGACGCGAATTTATGCTTTTGATCAACAGGGAAAGATCATTCCAGGACCACTCGCGACCCAAGAAGATCTCGCCCCGGAAGCGATCACGCCAGTTGTTGCAGGCAACCGTTTGCTTGGAGTTTCTAATGGAACCTTGTACTGTCTGGAATTGCCCAGTTTGAAAGTCCTCTGGGAAGCAAACGAACCAGCCTTCGATTCCCATGCAACACTCATCACCGATAACAAGCGAGTTCTGATTACAGCCGATGGCGAGTTATTTTTGATCGATGCAACGGCAAGCAATTACAAACTGATTTCCCACCAACAAATTTTCGAACCCAAGGTGGAGCTTCATTCTCACCCCGCGATCATCAATAACCGTCTTTTCATTCGCGGCGGGAATCGATTAAAATGTTTTGTATTGGAAGAATAATTGATCATGTGTTGTGGGACTGTTCAAGAACCTCTTCGAACTGTTTTTGAAGTTGCTCCATTCCCGAATTAAGATCATAATTATTTTTTATATGCTTGTAACCGAGTTCTGCTCTTAGGCGCCATTTCTGGGTGTTGTTCATGAAATCCTCAATCGCATTTGCAAACGCAACCGAATCACCAATGGGGACGATCTCGCCGTATGTTCCATGTTCTAGAATATCACACGGACCTGCAGTTTCTGTAGATAAGACGGGTAAATTTTGCGTCATCGCTTCTGTAATAACGCAACCAAAAGCTTCGGAATTGGAGGGCAGGCAAAACAAGTCTGCGTGCTTATAATAAGGGAAGGGATTTTTAACAAACCCATAAAATAGGATATACTCCGTTAAATTCAATTCTTTTACGGACTGCTTCAAGGTAGATTCCAATGGTCCTGATCCCAAAACATGCCAACGTATATTTTGCAGTCGGCGTTGATTCACCAAAATATCCAGGGCTTTGATAATGACATCGTGCCCTTTTTCAGCAGAGAGTCTGCCTACAGATAATAAATGAGTCTGACCACGTTTGAGTTCAGGTATCGACTCCTTTGCATTATTTTCAGCTGCTTGCAAATCCAACAGATTCGGGCAGACAAATACTTGATCTTCAGGAAGATGATAATTTTTGATCAGGTTTTCTTTGATACCATTTGAGACAGCAATAAGACGTTGAGCAGACTCGAACGCCCAGTATTCAACCCGTTGTTTTCGGCCCTGTTTTGAATTGAAGTAAAGATTAATATCAAAGTTTGGAGAGCAAACAACGATGGGAAGATGGGGAGTACCTGTTATTTGGCAAGCATGTCCGGCATCAACAGAGGCCAGGAATGTCTGGCTGATAACCAATTGGATTTTATATTTACGAATTATTTTCGCCAGGTGATTCCATCGGGCCTGATTGGTCCTGCCAATTAAATGATCAATTTTTGAACGGATCGTGCCGGCGTACTGCTCCCAGAATGATTCCATTGGAATATCGCTGGGAATGTCCTCCAGGTAGGGGCCTATTCTGTGAGCCAAATAAATAACGGGATTATACTTAGTACGATCCAGCGCCTTCAGGAACAAAAGAGTTTGTGTTTGAACCCCTCCTTCTTCCATGGAACCCAAAATAAAAAGCAGCGGAATTTTCTTATTGGTTAATATCATTGTTAGATTCAACGACGATCATTTTAATCAAATTAATAAAATGTGAGTCATTCACTTTTGCCTGTTTTTAGAAGTTGGGATATCGTAATAATTAAACAGGAGTTGATTATGAATGGCTACCGCATCCGAATTCTCGATTGTCAGTTCATATCCAGCATGATGCAATCGGCTTCTCACTTTTTCGAACTCATCCATGTCCATGGTCCCGTCTTGTAAACCATGTTCAAACCTTATGATGAGAGGCCTGAATCGCTGGAAGTCGATATTCAGAATCAGTTCAGCATCGTATCCTTCGGTGTCAATTTGTAAAAAATGGAAGTCTTCAAATTGATGCGAACAGAGTAGTTGTTCAAACGAGATACATGCCACTTTTTCTTCAATGATATATTTTGAATCAATCCCGGATTTTTTATGGTGTTCAGAATTGAATGACGAAATCCCTTTGGTGAACTCTGGTAAGTTTTCAGGATTATCTGAAGAAACACGATACATCGTCATGGTTTCTTCAGAATTGTGGATGGCACAATTTACCGGGATGAAATTTGGGTATGATGAATAGACGGACTTGAGCTCCTGGAAATAATCAGGTAATGGCTCAACTAAAAGAGCATTGATCCGCTGGTGATTCTTTGTCATAAAATCATGAATGGGGTCATCAAAGACTCCATCACAGGCACCTATCTGAACGATTTTCATATCCTGTACTTGCGACAAACAAAAGTACAATAGTCGTGAAAAATTAAAATACTGGATATTATTAGAGGTTCTGATAATCTCATACCCTAATATTTTCGACATCTTCTTAATAAGCGATTTCATACTACTAACGATCAATTTCTTAGTGTCTTGCGCAGACTTCAAATGTTCCCTTGTCGTTTCGGCTGTCGAAATAAACCAGCCGCGCTGGGTTATTCCCGGAAAAAATGAGCCCACTATTTAATTTGTCAAATTCAAGTACAATAATTCTTTATTTCTTGGGCAAAGCATCGTTAAGTTGATGTAAGATCGATCATATTTATCAAATATCGACAAGATGAATCCTCCTGCAAGATAGAAACATTGTCAATCCATGAAACCTGAAACTGCGATTTGTGTTGAGAATGTTTCCAAGCGGTTCCAGTTGGGGCAGGGGGGGGAGTATTCGCGGCTTTCTGAATCGTTGCAGTCTGCGATCATGCGGTGGTT
>JAJRTM010000427.1 GCA_024278285.1 Planctomycetota bacterium | reverse complement strand
GCCTGTTGGATGTCGATTCCATCGATAAGAATGCGACCGCGATCAGGATCGTAGTAGCGAGGGAGCAGATTAACCAACGTTGATTTGCCCGAACCGTTCTCGCCCACCACAACAACGCACTCGCCAAATTCGACACTCAATGAAACATTGTTAAGTACGTCTGGTGTTTTTTCTCCATCTCGCGAAGCATAAGCAAAACGAATATCCTGAAATTCGATGACCTTGTTGTGCCGAGGTAACACGCGAGGCATTTTCGGCTCTTTTACTTTCGATTCCTGATCCAGCAGCGCGGTGATGCGATCAGCCGCAGCGATGCTTCTTTTTAGTTTCGAGTAGATACTCGACAATTTTCGAACCGGATCAACCGTTCCAACCAAGAATGTGTAAAGCAAAATTAATGTAGGAATATCGGGTGGATCGTTAGCCAGTTGAATGCCCCAGATTGTTGTCGTTTGTCTTAGAAGCAGATACATGCAAGGCAATACCGTAATGAAAATGGCGCACATTCCCATTAGTTCAACCGTCGGATTGGTGATGCCATCGATAATGCGGATTTTCATCGCTTTCGAATAATAGGAACGGTTTTCTCGATGAAAACGAGCACGATGCTTTCTTTCATTCCCGAAAGCAATAACTACTCGAAACGCATTGAATGTTTCTTCGAGTACCTGATAAATGCGAGACATGCTTTCCATCATTCGATGGGAAGCTTGTTTGAGCAGCTTCCCAAACCGATAAAACATAAAGCCGGCCATCGGAACAAACAGCAGGGAAAGTAACGTCAACCGCCAGTTGACCATAAACGCCAGCGAGATACACGCGAGCGCCTTGATTGGCTCGCGCGCCATTTTGCCTCCCAGCAGTGAAAGGCCAGCGGCTAGTTCCTGTAAATCGAATGTAAAACGGGACATCAAGCCAGGCGTCCCTTCCTGCATCACGCTTTGATAATCCATCTTCAAACATTTTTGAAAGCAGGCTTTACGGATATCAATCGTCGTTAATTCTACAACAGAACCGACAATCACGTTCTGTGCGAAAATGCACAGTCCTTTAATCGCAGTGGCTAGAACAAGAATACCAAAAAACAGAGCCACAGTATTGAATTGATCTTCCGGCATCCAGGGGAGGATATTCACCTTTGTCCAGTTGAGCCAGGCGATGCTGCGTGTCGCCCGCGCAATTCGCTCTTCATGTTCTGCACGAGATTCAAGCCGCTTAACGCGATCCGATTCTCGCAACTCTTCTGAAGCAAGAATTTCATCCAGATGAGCAATGTTTTTTTCTGTTTCTTCGGTCTGTTTTTGCAGGTCTTCCAGTTGACCTGAGACATAACTTTGCATGTTGCCCTGCATCAGGACATTGGAGACAGGAAAAACAATCGAAAGATTTGCCCCCCAAAAAATGCCTACCAGGCACGCAAATAGAAACGATATCGCTACTCGGCCGCGGTATTTACCAACAAAAGGCCAAATTCGTATTAATCCTTCAATAATCGACATATTTAATTCGCTTCCTTGCGATAATTCTCGACTTCATCCTTCTTGCCAAGCAGTCTTGCGTGCTTAAGCGATATGGCGGTAATTTAAGACTTACTCGCGATTTCATCCAGTGCAATTTGTACTACTAACGGTCAATTTCTTTGCATCGTTCGCAAATTTCAAGAAGAATTGATTTTGGTTACGACAGTCAAAACAAACCAGCCGTGCTGGGAAGTTTGGTAAGCTTGGGTGCACATTGGTGCTTGCGAGGCAAAATCAGTGACAAACCGAATGAACAAGCGAAAGCGCAGTCGCCTTCGGCTTGCCGTTAAACAATTTATTTTTCTCGCTGCCCAACTCCATGTCTGGCAGTAACTTGTATTGATCGGTGTTTCATCGGTGTCAATCCGTGGCTGATGCTTCTTGATTCTGGCTACGCCGAATTAAGCAGAGTGAACACCTGCCACCACCATTTGTTCTACGAATCAGATAACAAGTTTTGATACAAGGAGGTTAATTGGTTGTTCATGGCCAGAAGCGTGTGCGGTTCGATTGTTTTCCGGGCGTTTTCTCCCATTATTCTTGCCTGTTCGTTGGAATCGAGATATTTCATCGCGTCCACCATCGAAGTTTGATCCAACGCATCACAGATGAATCCATTTTCACCATTCTGAATAAATTCTGCCCCACCGCATTTGGTACTGGTGATCACTGGTAAGCCAGAGGCCATCGCTTCCATAATTGAATTTGGGAAGGGATCGTAGAGTGTGGGGAGAACAAACGCATCAGCCGCCCCATAATAAGGGGCGACCTCTTTTTGCACGCCGACAAAACGAACACGATTCGATATTCCCCAATCCTGACAAAGCCGCTCGGAATGTTTCATCGATTTATCTCGTCCGACAATAATCGCATAGCCCTTCGTGATTTCTTTTAATGCTTTCAACAGTCGATTGACTCCCTTGCGTTGAAAACCAGAACCCACAAATAAATAGACCGAAGCGTTTTCAGGAATATTTAATTCTTTGCGAACTGTAACGCGATGCTTTCTCAATTCAGGATGATAAATATCGGTATCAACTCCGTTATAGATCAATTTCAACTTTGAAGCATCAATCGAAAATCGCTCTGCTATTTCCTGTTGAACCATGCGGGAATTGCAAATAACCGCTTGCAGATCAGGATGCTCGAACAACTCTTTTTCTGCTTTGAGTACATATCGGTGATACGAACTGAGACGCTGGCATTGCCGGGAAAGCCAGCTCATTGTGCGAGACCGCTGCTCAAGCCAACTGGCGTGGACGCCATCTCCTGCCCGGTATACCATGCTTCCAGGGATACGTTCGTGCGATTGCACCAGGTCAAAACCATGTTCCCTGGCAGTTTTCAAGGCAGCTTTAGCAAAAAGCGATTCCCGTAACACCCGCGTCCATTTGGGCGGGTTACAGCAAATGACAGCATCAGAATCTTCCTGCCATTTTCTGGTGATCAGCGTGACATCATGCCCCTGATTTTCAAGGATCGATTTCATACGAGAAACAATGCGTTCTCCACCGCCATCAAATCGGAACCGTTGGCGGATCATCGCAATTCTATATTTTTTTGAAATCAAACCTGTTTCCATAAACGCAGGGGGGTAGGGTACGCTGTGCGTACCACGATTGTAAAGTTAGGAAAGCTACAATGGCAACACACCCATAAATCGTGAGCCGCAATTGGTGTGCACAGCACACCCTACCATGCTATTCCTGACCCTGGTAACTATCGAGTACAAATTGGCGCTACCAGCAACGTGACAGCACAGCTACCAGGGGATTAACACCCCCAGCTCGCCTGAAAATATCCGACCACTTTTGCGCAGCATTTCATTGATAAGAAACTAAGCGGCTTTCTGTTTTTTTGACTTATTGATTTTACGCCGCACTTCCAGCGGCAAATACATCATCACGCTGTAAGCACGATCAAGCGGAGAGACTTCTCGTGTTTCGCAAGGGGCTGTTTTTCGAATGGCGAGCAGTGTATCTGCCAGACCGATTTTTTCGTAATTTTTGTAGCGGGAAAGAAAGCGATCAATTGAAAGTTTCACGCCCGGAAACTTATCTGCGTAATCATGAAAACAGGCGATGCCTCCCACATTAAGCAGCCGCATCCAGCGTAAGTCTGCCATCACAGCCAATATTTTATGAGACGCATCGACCAGCATGAAATCGAAATGATCATCCTGTTTCTCTGCCAATGCAAAAGCCTCTGCACTGGTTGTTGTGCGGAAATCAACCCCTTTTTCTGAGAGTCCGTTTGTTGCCAGATTCTCTTTGACAATGCTCAACTGATCTGGAAAATAGGTCATTCGATCAACAATGACAAACTTCGGTCGTGTTTGCTCCTCGAAACATTTCATCATTTTACACAAAGTCCCGCCCGCAGCAGTCCCTATTTCCAGATGAGGACCAGAGAAGTTTTCTTTGCGAATGAGATTCTGCAAGAGTTGTTGCTCTGCAGGAGTCATTTCGGCTTCCAGTGTTTCTGAACATCGCCGCATTGTTTCGAGCCTTTATTAATCAGTAGGGTGCGTTACAACGCACCATTTATTTGGCACAGACAAATCAATCTCTTTAAGGTGCATTACGATGCACCCGACAATTATTATGCCGCTTTGACTCCGACACGCCCCGTGTAATCGGTTCGGTGTAACAGCATCGGTATCTTGTGCGAAGCAAAGTATTCATCCACCGCCTGACGTGCTCCTTCCCAGTGTCCGTAATCATCAATAATCAACACACCGCCAGGAGTAAGTAGCGGATACAGATTTTCCAGTTCGTGCTTGGTCGATTCATACCAGTCGGTATCGAGCCGAAGGACTGCGATTTGTTTGGGGAGAGTTCCGGGCATCGTCTCTTCCACTTTTCCCTTCACGAATTGAATGTTCTCCATCGGGTATTCGCAACTGAGAATGTTCTTATGCACTTCGCCATATTCTGCTCTGCACCAGGTGGAACTGTCCTCGTCAACTTGTCTTTCCGCAAAACCAGCGTCCAGCGCGTCGCCATCGCAGCGTTTATCATCTTCTCCCGGCTTGGGCATCCCTTCGAAAGTATCGTAGAGAAATATTTCGCGATTAGTTGCAGAGAGTCTTTTCAAGGTAAGCAGTGAAGACATCACTGCCCCGCCTTTCCAGACGCCACATTCGACAATCGCGCCAGGGATATCATTCTGGACAACGTGCCGGGTCGCTTCGATGAAAGCGTAAATACGATCCGGGCTAAGCAATGTAAACGGCTGTACTTTTTCGATGATCTGCCGATCTTCCGGAATGAGATCAGGCATTTTCTTATTGAGTTGCCTGGTCATATCCCGCTGACGAATACTTTTTTTCAGGCTACGCAGAACTGATTTCAGACCCTTGGGCAAGACAGACATTTCACTCATCCTTGAGATTGATATTTATCGTTAAATTATAATGTAGGGTGTGTTGTAACACACCAGTCACCTGCAATGTACCAAACGCCTTTAAGGTGCGTCACAACGCGACCTACGCAACTCTACATATCTTTTGTTAAGCCGCTTTTGATTGATTATTCTTTTCTGCCAGCAACCGATACTTCATAAAAGAACCGCCTGCAATGTGCTTAGCCAGAGAAAATCCAGCCGCTCCATCCAGAAAGCCTGCACGCAAAAAATAGGCCTTCACAAAATTCCCGACACAATGCACATAAGGTTCTGCGATGTTTGTTGTGCGTCCCTTGCTGGAAAGGTGTTCGACCATCATCTGGACATACTTGCGATTGCGTTCGATAAATTCATCAATAGTATGGTAGCTGTAGTGCAGCATTCTTGTTTTCAGTTTTCAGACTTCGCATTCAAGAAGAATCGTTTCATGCGGATTGGTTCCGCCCCATTTTGCTTTTGATTTCTTGAAAACCCGTAACTGGTAATCGGGGCTCCAGTTACCATGTTTTATTTCTTGACGACCAATAAATGTCCGCCGACTAATTTGATAACCTGCTTTTGCAAAATCGAGTTGCCTGATCTCTTCGATCAATTCAGGAACCAGTAATT
>JAJRTM010000426.1 GCA_024278285.1 Planctomycetota bacterium | reverse complement strand
CCATAATCAATGCACCGGCGATAATTGGACAAACCCGCTTTGCCTGTTCAATTGAAACCAACTGAATGTTTTGCTGACTCATGTTCCCTCCGTGGATTTGTCATAAAGAATCGCATCGTGTGCCTGCACCGAATCGACAATGCCGACGATTGCCGCATCAATCGGCAACGTTTTTGTCTGATCGGTAAACCGGGCGGACGAACCTTGTACGCAAAGCACAATTTCTCCTTCGCCTGCTCCAACCGCATCGACAACAATGAACGTTCTGCCGGTTGATTTCAGGGAGTCTTTCTTTTTTTCGTCGATGCGTAACGGCTCAACAATGAACAGCGTCTGGCCGACCATCGATTCGACTTTGTGCGTCGAAACAATACTGCCTGTAATGCGTCCAATGAACATAATACGTCTCTCCGAAAAAATTCAATTTGACTCGTTCAACACCGCTGCGGTTTGTCTTGCAACAACAATTTCCTCATTCGTGGGCACAATCCAAATGTCGATTTTGCTTTCCGCATCAGCAATTGATTGCTCGTCTGCTGTTGCCGACTTATTCTTGTCTCCATCCAATTTTAAGCCGGCCCATTCAAATCCTGCACAAACCTGTTCACGAATAAAGCGACTGTTTTCGCCAATCCCTCCGGTGAAAACGACCGCATCAATTCCGCCCAGTACCGCGATATAACCAGCCAGATATTGCCTGATCGCAGAAACATAAACCTTCAGCGCCAACGCTGCCCGTTCATGTCCCTCGCTTGCCGCTTGTTCCAGATCGCGAATGTCTCCGCTCAATCCGCTGATTCCCTGTAAACCACTTTGATTTCCCAGTTCGACCAACAATTCTTCCAACGATTTTCCGGTTGCCTTCATCAAAATCGGCAACGCAAAAGCGTCGAAATCTCCGACGCGATTACTTTGAGGCAGCCCCGTTTGTGGAGACATCCCCAACGAACACGCTCTTGAGACACCTGCATCCTGCGCACAAAGTGAGCTGGAACCACCCAGATGACACGAGACAATTTTCAGATCGTCTCGCTTGAGCAATTCGCCAATTCTCTGTCCGATAAAGCGATGACTTGCTCCATGAAAACCCCAGCGTTGAATCTCGTAGTCGTCCCTCCAATGGTAAGGGACAGCGTACAACCGATTTTCATCTGGAATCGTGTCATGGAAGCCCGTTTCCAACGCCGCGACCAACTTCATTTCTGGAAAAGCAGATTGTAATTCTCGCATCGCCCGTGCATAAGGCGGGTTATGCGCCGGTGCCACATCTGCCAGAGACTCCATTTTCTCAAGCAGTTCTTCTGTCACCAACCGCACGCCGCTCAGTTGCCCCGCAAAGACGGCTTTGAAACCGATTGCAGCTACTTCGCTCACATCTTTCAGGCAACCTGTTTGCTTGTCCGTCAATTGATCCAGGCAAATTTGCACCGCCGCTGCATGATCGGGCACATGTTGTGTCCGCTCTGCCCGGTGCTCCCCGATCTCGACAAAACAAGCCGATTCACTTCCCGCCTGCCCGATCCGATCAATCCCGCCCCGCGCTAATTGCGTTTCGGATTCGATATCAAACAGACGATATTTGAAACTGGTTGACCCCAGATTCGCGACGAGAATTTTCATTATTCTTCCTTGATTAAAATGCTTTTCTTTTTATTAAATAAAGTTGTCCATCAATCCGCTTTCCGGGCGAGCGATGACATGGGCAGAGACAAGCTCACCCACGCGGCTGGCGGCTTCTGCTCCTGCATCAACAGCAGCACGGACCGAACCGACATCCCCTTTGATAACGGTCGTGACAAAAGCACCACCGATTTGAATCTGCTTAACCAGCGTTACATTCGCCGCTTTGAGCATCGAATCGGAAGCTTCGATCTGTGCGATCAAACCTTTCGTTTCCAGTAAACCTATTGCTTCATTCATACTCATCTCACTCCAGTGAAAAGTTTTTTGTATTATCAACGGCATATCATTTTGTGACTTTCACAATATCCCATTGTTCCATTTGGGAAACAGGTGCCAGAACAAACCAGCCGTGCTGGCCATAGCTGACGGTCCTGGTAGAGCCTGTCAGTTGATGTTAATTATTTCCCGGTTTTCTTGACGGGAAGAACAGATGCGAGTTCTTCGTGTGGTCGTGGAATGACCTGCACGCTGACCACTTCGCCAATTTTGCTCGCAGCAGCCGCACCCGCATCAACAGCAGCTTTAACCGCAGCGACATCGCCAACAACAAATGCGGTGACGAGTCCACTACCGACTTTTTCCCAGCCAATCATTTGAACGTTCGCTGATTTCAACATTGAATCAGCCGCTTCGATCAAACAAATCAACCCTTTAGTCTCGATCATGCCGAGAGCTTCCATTGCCTTTGCCATTACTACACTCCCACTAAAAAGAAATTGTTACGAGGCAATGCCTCAAATTACTGGTTACTTACAAATCACTTTTTCTTACACGCACAAGGTTCTTTCTTGCACAGTTCCACTTTGGTCGCTGCATCCAGATTGATGCAGTTCCCTTCGTCGGTATCGATGTGAACTTCCAGCTTGATGTTCTCACCTTCCCGCACAACGAGTTCTTCCAGAATGGTATTGCATCCCGCTGATTCGACTTTCAATTGCATTTCGTCGCCATTTTTGACGCCATAATACGCACAGTCGGCTGCACTCATATG
>JAJRTM010000425.1 GCA_024278285.1 Planctomycetota bacterium | reverse complement strand
GCGTAAATCGGTTTGTTTGATTGGAAGATGTCGAACCGCGAATAAACGTGAATTTTCGCGAATTAATTTTTTAGTCAGACCGGGTAGCTCAGACAATCCCGTTCAGGGTTGTCTGAGTTGCGTAGCAACCCGAGGAATTGTTTTTCAAGCCTCGCTTATTCTGATCATCAAGCTGATCGCTGAAATCCTCGGGTGCCTGACGGCACTCAGACAACCTTGAACAGATTGTCTGAGCTACCCGGTTCGAGTCTTCGTGGCGAAAAAACAAAAATAGGTAACCAAGGCATCGATGTTTAACTCGTATGTCTCATTGATGTTATGTTCTCGCCTTGAAATAATTTGCGTAAGCGTCGTAAACTTTTAACGTTAGTAGCACAAAGCTGGGTCTTGACCCAGCCTACACGACTACGATTTTTCAAAATCGGCTCGCCCAAAGGAAAACAAATGAAGTTATCTGTTACGTATGATTTTTTGCCAAAAAAACGAACCACCATGACCACCCAGGTGATGGACAGCTTCGGCGTCGATTTCGAAACCGGCCAGAACATCATCGCAGAAAACTTTGAAATTCCGATCGAACCATCACAAATCGTCTGCTTCACCGGGGAATCAGGATCAGGAAAATCGAGTCTGATGCGAGCCGCCATTCGCAAACTGTCTGACGTTTTAGATATCGATCAAATCGATCTGGGCAGTAAACCGCTCATCGACGCCCTCGAATTACCGGTGAAACAGGGGATGCAAATTCTCTCCGCCTGCGGGTTAAGCGAAGCTCAACTGATGCTGCGAACTCCTGCAGAATTAAGTGACGGACAACGATATCGATTTCGGTTGGCACTCGCCATTTCAAAAAAACCGACCTGGATTATCGCCGATGAATTCACCGCAACGCTGGACCGAACACTTGCCAAAGTCGTCGCGTTCAACTTGCGAAAACTGTCTGATCGAACCAGCATCGGCTTTCTGATTGCGACCACACATGAAGATATCGTAGAAGACCTGGCACCCGATCTGCACATTCAATGCACATTGGGAGAACCACCCCGCTACTCCAGAAACGATTCCGTTAAAAAAAAAGAGTTATCAGTTTCGCCCCGCAACTCTGGCTCAGCGAAGCGACCAAGTCCGACTGGCCGTACTTCGCTCGGTGGCATTATCGATCTCATACACTCGGATTTGTCAAATATGTGACACTCCTTTGGCACGCAGAAACCCCCATCGGCATCTGCGTTTTCACATCGCCAGCCTTATCGCTGAGTATGAGGAATCGCTTTTTTGGTCTTACAGGAAAACGAACCAGCACAAAAGCAAAAGCACTCAATCATCAGCTCGTCACCCTTTCCCGTGTCGTCATTCACCCCAGTTACCGCGGTGCAGGATTAGCCAGCGAGTTTATCCGGCGAAGCTGCGAATCAAGCCAATGGCAATGGATTGAAACCTTGGCACAAATGGGAAATATCAACCCCTTTTTTGAACGGGCAGGATTTATACGTGTCGGAATAACGATCAAAAAGAATCAATCGCGATCAGGCCATTCCGCCATTTATGGCAATAGTCGCAAATCCGGAAAACAGAGAATGGTCTCAAAAGAAACACACCGAAAAAGCCAGTATTCACAGCCAGTCTATTTTGTATTTGATAACAGGCGTTAAGAAATAGGCGTTAGGTAGTAGGTATTAGGCGTTAGGAAAAACCAGGCGAGCCGGGTCAGTAATGACCCTTTCCTCGTTCCCAAGCTCCAGCTTGGGAACGCAAGGGGCAGAAGCTCCTGCTTCATGCCAGTACTGAAAGTCATCGAAAACAATTAAAACTCACCGGAAGGAGGACCTTCCCAGCGGGTAGCTCAGACAATCCCGTTCAGGGTTGTCTGAGTTGCGTAGCAACCCGAGGAATTAATTTTCAGGCATCGCTTTTCTGATCATCAAATCGATCACGGCAAGGAATTTATATGAGTCACAAATCGAAACGAATTCGGAAAGAAATATCTGCCCCGATTGAATTGTCTGTGGTCGATGAAGATTCTTTATCGGAACAAGATATTGAGCTGGAGCATTCGCCGTTTTCCAGTGAGCAACAGCGGGAGTATCTCGATTTACTCCTGCGCGGAGCTTCCCCCGCGGCGGCTTGTCAGCAGTTGGAACTCGATCTGTTTGCAGTTGTCGAGTTACTGGCCGACGACGATGAATTTCGGATTAAAACCGACGCCGTTTACGATGCACTGAGCCAGAACGTCGCCGCCCGATTGTATCAGGAAGCGATGAAAGGGAGCGTCCCCGCGATGTCGCAGTGGTTGAAAAACCGCCCGCCCCCCGAATGGCCCGACCATGCGGCTGCTTCGATTTCCAATTCTCCTTTAGAAGTGATCAGTGATGAAGAACTTATCCGCCTTGCGCGCCTGGAAAACCTTACAATACCGACTGAACTTGAAGCAAACGCTCCAGAAACGGGCAGCTCGCAAACATCCGAAGTTGTTCCGTGAGCAACTCATCGTCGAAGAACATGCCGTCGAAAAATTCCCGGCAATGATGCAACCCTGGCAGACAAAAGATTTCAATGCCCTCGATCCCGGTTGGATGCGGCTTGCGGGACGGCCCTCAAAATCGCCTTTGCAGTTGGCGTACTTAGAACGGCCTCGCGGGCATTCCAAAACAACCGACATGGCGGTGCAACTGGCCTGGATTTTGCAATACAGCACCACGCAAGTCAACGGCCTGGCTGCGGCTGCGGATCTGGATCAGGGGAAACTGATTCGAGATGCGATCGAGCGGATTGCCAAACTGAATCCACGATATTGCGATCAACTGGAGTTTCGCCAACACGCGGTTTTCAATCGTGAAACCGGCAGCAGGCTGACGATTATTTCTTCCGATGTGCAAAGTTCCTGGGGACTGCTTCCCGATTTTGTCATTTGCGATGAACTCTCGCATTGGGAGAAGCCGGACTTGTGGTATTCGCTCCTTTCCTCGGCTGCAAAAAAACCGAACTGCATGTTGATCGTGCTGACCAATGCGGGTGTCGGACGCGGCTGGCAATGGGATGTGCGCGAGGCAGCCAGAAAAAGTGACCGTTGGCATTTTTCGAGCTTGCAAGGTTGCCAGGCTCCGTGGATTAAACCGGAATGGCTCGAAGAACAACGGCGCCTATTACCCGCTGCGGTCTTTGATCGCTTGTGGAATAACTCCTGGCAAATGAGCGATGGTGGTTTCGTTTCGCTTCAAGAAGCAGAAGCGTGTCGGGATGAAACGCTATCGCAGCAACAACAGGGGCGGCCCGGTTTTCGATACATCGCAGCGATTGATTACGCAGAAAAACACGATTACACCGTCGGCGTGGTGCTGCATCGTAAAGGAGAAAAATACGTCGTTGACCGCATGGATGTCATCTGCCCGCAGCCAAACAAGCCCGTTCCCGTTTCATGGGTTGATCGCTGGATCGAACAGATGGCTCAAAACTTTCCGAATATCTTTTTCCTGCTCGATGAATATCAATTGCTTTCCACAATCCAGAAGTATCAATCACAAGTGCAACTGGAACGCTTTCAGTTCATGGCTGGAAAAGGAAATCATGCGCTCGCGGTCAATTTGCGAAAATTGATTCTTCATCAACAAATCACCTGGTACAAAAACTGCGGACAATTGCCGCAAGTCGAACTTCGAGACGATCTGGAAACCGAACTCGCTTCCGTTCTATTAAAACAAAGATCATCAGGCATGTGCAGAATCGATCATCTACAAGACCGCATCCACCACGACGACCGCGTCTTCACATTAGGAGCAGCCGCCCTGCA
This sequence comes from Planctomycetota bacterium, assembly GCA_024278285.1. Taxonomy (GTDB): domain Bacteria; phylum Planctomycetota; class Planctomycetia; order Planctomycetales; family Planctomycetaceae; genus Rubinisphaera. The sequence continues at coordinate 3,156 of JAJRTM010000425.1, read as the reverse complement.
CGCGACCCAGCAGGAAGGAGCAACCGACTGGCTCGAAGTACAAGGACCAAGCGCAACCGGAAATTTCATCTGGTGAAACAGGCATTAGGTAGTAGGGATTAGGCGTTAGAAAAAAACAGGCGAGCCGGGTCAGTGATGACCCTGGTAACTTCCGCAGTTGCTGTTGGTTGCCAGTAAGCGATGTAGGGTCTGCTGTGCGGACCGATTGGAATGGGTTTCAGCAACCATGACAAAATATGGGACACTGAATATGGTCCGCACAGCGGACCCTACGTCGCTTTCTCAAATGTCTCTTACGACTACGCCGCCCCGGTTAATAAATTAACCGGGGCCACCCGTATGACAAAATGGATTTATTCTGAAACGACAATCGGACATGGCCCATATATATTCTCTTCCAATTCACTGTCCTGAATCAGCCAGATCAGAATTTGGATTGGTCCTATAATGGGTATCAACCCAACGAGTAACCACGCTCCACTTCTACCAGTATCGTGAAGTCTTCGCACGGCGACTGCTAGATGAGGGATTGTGAGTACCCCAGCATAAATTATTCCGATACCCTCTAAGCTCCAGAGAGATTCAATTATTGCCAGTAGTATGATAAATATCATATTCACCAAAACAAACATCCAGTATTCTTTCGTGCGTGCCCTCCCTCTCAGGACTGCAAATTTTTTCAAAGCTTCAATGTACCAAGTCATGCTGGTTCTTTTCCGATCGTTACCGTTGACATATATCCTTAAAGCCGTAGGGTACGCTGTGCGTACCATGATTGCAGGAATATACTCCGCTATAATGGCTATCTTTAATAATGGTTGGGGAGTCTCAATTGGTCTGCACAGCAGACCCTGCATAATATCAATTTGTCAGCTTTTTAATTGGGGTCAGTAAAACTTTGCGGAATTCTACTTCGGAGCCTTCTGCCTGGAGGGCTATTTGTCCTTTGGTGGCGGTGCATTTATTGCCGTGGTTGACGAGGTCGTTGTTGAGCCAGACTTTGACTTCGTCGCCGACGCATTCGATCACCATGCGGTTCCACTCACCGACTTTCTTTTCGGAATTATCCGTCAAATTCAAAATCCGGCGTCCCTTCCCTTCAGTAATTCCCCACTTCTCTTTGGGTCCGCGTCGCTTGACCATGTCGGGGACGGTAATATCTTCGACGATACACCAGAAATCGCCCGCATTTTGATGATACATCTGCACTTCGATTGATTTCGGAAACATTTTATACAAAGCGCGCGGCGTTGACGCATGCACCAGCACGCCGCAGTTGCCCGGCTTACCTGCGAAACGATATTCCACTTCCAGTCGATAATTTTCATACGACTTATCGGTAATAATATGCCCGGCTGGTTTTCCAAGACTGACCAGCATGCCATCTCGCACTATAAAGGTCGGTTTGATGTCCGGGGTTTTATCCTGCTCGGGAACATCGACGTGCCAGCCGGTTAAATCTTTGCCGTTGAACAGGCTGATTGTTTGAGAAGACGGTGCCGGATCGTCAGCAAATATTTCGCATTCTAAAACAGAGAAAAAAGCTAACAAAACCAGCGGAGTCACAGTGAGGCGAAGCATGTTTAGTCTCCCAAAATCAGAGGCAGTGAATACGGTTTCATTCGGTGAGATATCCTACCAGATGAAGCAGATAATTTCACTTACTCCGCTGAACAATAATCATCTTGCCTGTTTTCCTAACGCCTAATACCTACTACCTAACGCCTATCAAACCGCGCAACCAAACGATGTAGGGTGAGGGCGGGTTGATAATTTGTTTTTTCGATGAGGAAAAGTTAATGATCGAATACTTCCGGGACAAGTTGGTTTCTGCACGGTTGAAGGCACGTTATGAGCGGGCGGTGCAGCAGCAGTTGGTTGATCTTCTGGAAGAGGGACGCTCGACCAGCGTGGCGGAAGATCCGGGGGACTGGGCATTGCTGGGAGGATCGGATCATCATCTGACGCAAAAAGAACGGGCGGAGCTTCGGGATCAGACTCGGAAGATGGTTCGTGAAAATCCTCATGCCCGTAACATCCTGCGACTTCTTGAAGCGTATGTCGTTGGCGAAGGATTGCGGTTGACGTTTCATGTGCAAAGCGAAAAGAGAACCGAGCCTGATCGCAAAAAGATTGATCTGTTCAAACGATTGTGGAATCAGTTTCTGGACGCAAACAAGGCTCACTTTTCGTTCCAGGAATACGCCCGGCGGGTCTGGCGGGATGGCGAATGTTTTTTGCGAATTTACGCAGATACAAACTGGCCGCCTCAGGTGCGTTTTATTGATCCGGAGTGGATCGGAGCGACATCTGCGCAGCCGGATTCGCAGGGGATCGAAACAGAGCAGGGCGATGTAGAAACGGTTCGATACTATTTGAAAATTGATCCGAAAAATGGAGAGTTGATCGAACGAATTCCTGCAGATGAAATTTTGCATTCGCGGATCGGTGTCGATTCCAACGAAAAACGGGGCATCAGCTTTTTCGCTTCGATGATTGATTCACTCGATCAATTTCAGCAATGGCAGGAGACGGAATTGCGAGCGCGTAAACTGCAATCTTCGATTGTGCTCTGGCGAAAAGTTCAGGGAGGGCCGGCTCAAGCGAGCGCGATGGCGGAATCGGCAAGAACAGGATCGCTGCCCGGAGTGCCTCACGATGTGAATCAGGAACGGGTTCGGCCAGGGACGATTTTGACAACTTCTGCGGGAACAGAAATCAAGTTTCTGCAGCCCGATACGAATTTTGGTGATGCGGTCCCGCTGGGCAGAATGCTTTTGTTGGGGATTGCTTCCGGAGCAGGAATCCCGGAATTCATGCTGACATCCGATGCTTCCAACGGCAATTACGCTTCAACAATGGTCGCAGAAGGGCCTGCGGTGAAACTGTTTCAATGCGAGCAAAATTATTTCTGTGGCGAATTTGAACGGCTTTGGAAACGACTGATGCAGGAAGCCGTTTTTCAGAATCAGGTTGATGAAAAATCGCTCGAACAAGTGGAACTTCATTGGAGCAAACCGGAATTAGTCAGCAGGGACCGCCCGCGAGAACGGCAGGCAGACGTCGCACTCATCAACGCCAAAGTCCTCAGTAGGGCGGCTGTCCAACGAAAAGAAAATCTCGACCCGCAACAGATGCAACGTGAAATCGAAGCAG
>JAJRTM010000424.1 GCA_024278285.1 Planctomycetota bacterium | reverse complement strand
TCAACTTTCCTTTTGTTTTAGGCAGCCATATTTGGATGAATATTGACGGTTCAATCAGGGGACGTCAGACGATTCATTCAGTGTGGATTAAAAAGTTGCGTTGCAACTATTTTATCATGTACCCTTTTGTTCTATGAAAAATGATATCAAAACTATGAAAGGAGATATTACCTCTTTGAAGTCAGATGTGAGCATCTTAAAGGATGACGTCACTATTTTGAAATCTGATGTCAGTATATTAAAGGATGATGTCAGCACATTGAAATCTGATGTGACTGTTTTGAAAACGGATGTTAATTCCATGAAAACGGATCTTCAACATCTTAATGTTGCTATTCGTAATTTGTACGATGCAAATAAAGAATGGAAAGATGAAATCATCCGGCATTTCGATGTAGTTGCTGAAAACATCCGGCACGATCTTCTGGGAGCGAACCGTGAAGAGATTGAGGTTTTGAAAGATTCCAAAACCGATCACGAACAACGGATTGTACACCTCGAAAATCGTGTTGGAATAGCCGCGTAACATCGTTTAGAAGCCCGACCCCTGACGGGCTTCTTTTCAAGAACAAAAGGCGAAGCCAGGCGTAACTGATGGAGTCACCCTTCGAGGTAGACCAATCAGCAATCACTGGCTGAAATTAGACAATTTTCGAGACAGGCAGACCTTTCCTGTACTGTTCTCAATTTTTTCAAATCAATTGCAATAACATTTTTTCGGGAAAGGTCCGAACCATGAACATCAATATCTCAGAGTATCACACTTCAGAAACCTGTGCGTGGTGTGAAAAATCAAAAGAGTGTGTCACTGCTGATTTCAATGACGCTTTCATCGGCAAAGCTGCCATGTGCTGGAATTGTCTTCAGAAGGCAGTCAAAGTCAGTAGCCGCAAAGAAACTGATGAAACAACGGCTCATAACAGAAAACCAACAGACTAATGAAGCCACCACACGTCTTTTCAATGGCACTGCACACAGGGATGCTGGGCTTTGATTTGTAACGGTTTGGTGATTATTTGATTTTGATTCGATCTGCATCATGCAGATTGGCAAATTCCCGTTCCCTCTTTTTTATGGACAAGCACATTTCTATAAAACCTCTCAGAGCTCTGTTGAGGTTGATGAAACGAGCCTGCAAATGGTCGGCTCGATGCTTACGTCGTCTTGGAAAATTGGTTTATGTCGAGATGCTGAAACCGCCGCACCGATACATTCGCCCTTCCAGCACTCCTGGACCGGCTTATGATTTGATTGTCAGTGGGATCACGTTAATTCTTGGCATTGCCTACTTTGTGACATGACGAGCAAGGATGCACGGGAGTCTCCCCTGTCGGCTCCCATACTCCCCTTTTACAGCGGGATGAGGCTAGGCGTAACTGATGGAGTCACCCTTTGAGGCAGACCAATCAGCGATCACTGGCTGTATTTAAGATTCGTTTATTGAATCAACCTTTCTGATCTGGATTCCCCCTCTCGGAACCTCCAGACATCCCTTTGGAATTCGACACGATCTCCTTGCGCACTTCGCAAAATCGTGTCATTCTCGCCCACTGCCTGCGTGTGCAAGCAGGAAGCGAATCTCATGGATTGCTGGTTCATCGTGAATCATGCTCCACAATTGTTCCTTCCACAGAAAGGTTGAACTCATGGCTAAAAAAAGAAGCAACAGCAACCCTCCAGAAAAAGTCTTCCGTATTGGTTACGTCAGTGCGTCCGTCTTCGGACACGAAATCGAAACCGACGAAGGCCCGATCACCATCCGCAGCGTCAACGTGCAAAAGCGTTATAAGGATGAAGAGGAGAAAGTAAAATACACCTCCTCCTTCAATCTTGCAGAACTGCCCCAGGCAGTCCGAGCCTTGCAACTCGCCCAAAGCTACGTCGAACGGTGCGAAGCGGAAATCGTTCTGGAATGATGTCCTGAAAGATTCGTTCTCATGACAGCGGCTCCCATTGAGCCGCTGTCATTTTCAGCCAACAAAAACATTCATGAGGGATACACAAGATGAAAACTCAAGAACCACTTTTAATCCCAGCAGAGCAACTGGCAGAAATGCTTCAAATATCCACACGAACTTTGTGGCGATTGCTCTCATCAGGAAAAATGATCACTCCCGTCCACATCGGCGGCAGCACTCGCTGGCGACTCGAACAAGTCCACCAATGGATTGACGAGGGTTGCCCTGAACCAATGACCGACGAACAATAATTTCAAACCGCAACTTCAACTTCAACTTTAACTTCAAAAACTAATCTCAAAGGAATTTTCCCATGGCTTCTATCTTCAAACTTGGTCGAGACAAGAAAAAGCGACACGCCTGCTGGTACATCGGTTACACCGACCACACAGGCAAACGTCGAACCAAAAAAGGATTTACGGATAAATCTCTCACAGAACAACTCGCAGCCCGTCTCGAAAATGAAGCCATGCTTCGCAAAATGGGCATGATTGACCCAAAACAGGAACAGAATGCCGAAAAGAAAAACTCTTCCATTGAAGAACACCTTGAAGCGTACCGAAAAGGCATGGTCGGCAGAGGTTGCACCAAAGACCATATTCGGATTTCCAACAACCAAATTAAACGGATTCTCGAAGCAGGTCAGATGAAGACGTTAGCACAAATCGATGCCGCCAAAGTTGAATCTTACCTCAATGATCTTCGATCCAGCGGAAAAATTGGCTCTAGCACTTTCAATCAATACCTGCATTCGATCAACGCTTTTTGCAATTGGCTGGTCAAAAGAGACTGGCTCGAACGCAATCCGCTATTCAGTCTTTCCTTATTGAATGCCAAGACAGATATCAGGCGTCGCCGCAGGGCATTGACACCGGATGAAATGGAAAAACTGATCAAAGCTGCTCAAACAAGTGATGTGGTGATCAAGAAATATACCGGCGAACAAAGAGCACGCTGCTATCTTTTTTCCTATTATACAGGCATCAGACGCAAAGAAATGGCCAGCTTGACACCGCAAAGCTTTGATCTGAATAGCACACCGCCAACCGTAAGAATTGAAGCCACCTACTCAAAGCACCGTAAAACAGATGTGCTCCCGCTTCATCCAGGACTCGTTTCGCTGTTGAAAGATTGGACAAAAGAGTTAAACTCAGGCGAATTCCTCTTCCCTGATTTAGATCGCAAAGCGACAGGGATGATGGTTCGTAAAGATTTGGAGCGAGCAGGAATCCCCTATAAAGACGAGAAGGGCCGCGTGGCTGACTTTCATGCAGCAGGCCGTCACTCATACATTACACAGTTAATACGAAGCGGAGCATCGATTGTAGAAGCAAAAGAACTTGCTCGCCACGCCGACGTTCGCATGACCATGCGTTACACGCACATCGGCATCGACGACCAGGCAAAAGCTCTTGCTTCATTACCAACACCAAAGGTCATGAAGGATAAAAACTCGTGTCAGCACATTGTCAGCATTCCAACCGACATTGGCCCACATCAGCTAACATCCCCTGACACGAAAACAACACCAAAGCACCCTACGCCAAAAAAGCCCAAACCCTGCAATAGCAGGGTATCTAACACCAACTGTCACAAAAAATCATCCCCCGACACAAAAACTAAAAACTCACACGCACAGAGACGCACCCTACGAACTTCTAACTTATTTTCCTAACGCCTAACCCGGATAAACCGGAACCGAATAAATTGTAGCTACACTCGGCAGAGTGTGGACGAATTGGCAACCCGATTTCCACCGTCTGGCGACGGTAGCTACAAAAAATCCTGCCACTTTTGCGCAGCATTTCATTCCTAACGCCTAACGCCTACTACCTAACGCCTATCAATCCACATACAAAAACTGATTCGAACTAATTAACGCCTGGCAGAAACTGGCTAGTGCGAGTAATTGTGCCGAGAGTTTTTTATCTTTTTTGATTCTTGCCTGTGCGGCTGGTTGTTCGCTGAGGATTTTTGCCTGGTCGTTCAGGAACTGAATCGCACTGGCAACTTCCTGTGTCGTTGGTTTTTGAGAGAAGGCTTCTTCCCAGGCGTACGCGACTTGTGTTTTCATGTCGTCCCCTGCTTCTTTTTTCACTCGTAAAGCAAACACCAGCGATTGGTGAACCACAAAATCGTTATTCATCAACAGCAATGATTGCGGGGCAACGGTCGAAGAGGGACGTGATTCGCAATTGGGCGACATGCGCGGAGCATCGAACATATCGAGCATGGCCAGCGGTTTACTGCGGCGCACCTGCACATAAATGGAACGCCGGTATTGTTCGCCTTTCATGTCAAGCACTGCACCGGGACGTCCTGCACTCAAATTTTCTTTTCCGATAACAATTTGCCCGACTTTGTCGTCCATCACCGGGATTGCTTCGCCGAACTGTTTTGTATTCAAGTAGTTCGAGATTTTCAGAATCGAATCGCGAAGCACTTCCGCTTCTAACCGACGCAGCGACATTCCACTAAGCAGTTTATTCTCTGGATCGATATCCTTTTGTGCGGGAATGGTTCTTAGTTGTTGACGGTAAGCCGTAGATGTCATCATCACGCGATGCAAATATTTCAGGCTCCAGCCGTTGTTCATGAAGTTGCTTGCGAGCCAATCGAGCAACTCAGGATGCGTCGGGCGATCTCCCAGCAAACCGAAATCACCTGTTGTTCCGACAATCCCTCTGCCGAAATGGTGCATCCAGAAACGATTCACTAACACGCGGGCAACCAACGGATGCTTGCCGCTGGTTAAGTAGCGGGCATAGGCTAGCCGCCTGCCTGTGGTGGGGATTTTCTCATCGTTGACTGGAATTTGATACTTCTGCTGCAACGATGCAATCGTCAGCACGGCTGGTTCCAGCTTCTGTTCGGGAGACGTGTGGTTCCCTCGTGAAAAGAAGAAGGTATCGGGAACAACGCCCGGCGTTTCAAATAAAGCACGCACCAAAACCGGCTTCGGTTTTTTAGCACGAATTGCTTTGGCTTCGTCCGCCAGTTTGGTCAGTTGCGGTGCCCGTTCGACCAGTTTACCGATCTTCGCTTTGATCTGTTTCAGTTCTGCTGCTTCTTTGGCGTTATATTTATCCAGGTTTTTGAGCGTCACATCCACATTCGGAAATTGAGCAAGAATTTTCTTTTGAGCCTCGTTTCGCTTGGCAGCAACCTGAATGGCAGCCGCCTTGGCTGCGGCTTGAGACTGGGCCGGAATCTTTTTCAATTCTGCTTCTCGGGTTTGAGAAATGTACTGCTTCGTTTTTTTTGCGTATTCTGAATTGAGTGACGATCTTTTGATTCTGATTTCACGGTCATATAAGTAAAGCGAACCTTGAGAGATTTTTAGAATCACCGGGTACTTTTTAAGCAACGCCGTTTGTTCTTTCGTCCGTTTTTTTGCCTCTGCGTAATAAGCGTCTCGCAGCGATTTGTGTAACTCTTTGGGAACGTGTTGTTCGAGTTGATCGACGAGTGCTTCTTCGATTAAGACCTTTGCCTTTGCACTTCGTGTTGCATCAACTTTTTTGGCTTCTGCTTCGATGACGGCTGTTTTCTTTTTGTCTTCATCACCTAAAAGATATACCACTCGCTGGCTCGGTTTCTTCCAGTGTTTCCAATCGTAGGCTGGTTCGAAGATGGCTCGCAGATGATAATAATCGGTTTGCGGGATCGGATCGTATCGATGATTGTGGCACTGGGCGCAACTAATCGTCAGTCCCAGTAAAGAGCTTCCGACGACTTGCAGTGTATCCGCCATGACTTGATTTTGAGCAATCCCGGCATCAACACCACTGGAAGCGGTACCATCAGCAACCATTCGCAAGTAACCGGTGGCAACAAGTTTATCTAATTGATCCGGGGTTAAATCTTTATACGGTTGTTTGAGCATTTCATCCCCGGCGAGTTGCTCCCGGATGAATTCATCGAACGGCTTATCTTTGTTAAACGCCTTGATGACATAATCACGATACCGATAAGAATACTTGCGGACAGGATCCTGAATCGTGAACCCTTCGGAATC
>JAJRTM010000423.1 GCA_024278285.1 Planctomycetota bacterium | reverse complement strand
TTGTACGCTTCCGAAGATTACTGGACCGGCAAAAGCAGCCGCCTGCGTCGCTACACATTACGGCTCGACGGTTTCGTTTCTGCCCATGCAGGCGGGAAAGTGGGACAACTAAAAACGAAGCCATTCATTTTTGATGGTTCGGAATTAACGATCAACTTCAAAACCTCCGCAGCAGGGGGCGTGCGGATTGAACTTCAAACCGAAGACGGAAAAACAATCCCCGGCTACTCCCTGTCAGATTGCCCCGTCATCTTCGGCGACGACATCAACCGCGTTGTCGAATGGAAAGCCGGCAAAAACCTCGCCGCGTTATCAGGTAAACCAATCCGTTTGTTAATCGAACTAAAAGACGCCGACCTGTATTCGTTTCAGTTTCGTGGGAATAAGTAATAATGGCGGTTATTCCCAACGCAGCAAGAAAACATCTGTATTTTTTGTTGGCTTACTGAGAGAGCATTCGCATATAATACGGCAGAACTTCCCTTTCCAAAGCTGTTGAGGACTAATGTAATGAATTCACCCGATTTTGAAAATGTCTTGCTGGATATCGCGAAGAAATACAGCGCACAAGGTCCTGGATATGCTCAGGAAACAGTCGTTCTTCGTCAGGCAGCCAAGCAACTCGAAATCGAACGAAATCTTATTGAAGAGCAACGGCTACTTACTGCGTGGCATAGTCTGTTTCAAAAAGGGATACTTTCCTGGGGATACAATATTGATAACCCTGCTTCTCCATTCTTTCATCTTGTCGAAAGCGATGTTGTATCAAGCCAGTAGTTTTTTTGTAATAATGATTTCCTTCAGGAAGTGTCATGGCAGCCTCTTTTCAGCTCGATATCGGTCAGAGTATCATATCAGTATCCGAAACTTGGTATAAGAATTTGCAAGTTTTGGGGACTGGCGGGAATGCAGTTACTTTTTTGGTCGTTGCAACTTCAGGTGTTCATCGTGGAGTGCTGTTTGCAATTAAAGTCTTTCAGAAGTTGTCGAAGCCAGAACGCCTTGATAGTTTTTTAGAAGAGTTTCTCTTTCTTCAAGATTGTAATCATCCCAGTATCATGCGAGTGTTTGACACGGGGACGTATATGATAGACCACCCTTTTTTTGTGGCAGAGTACTTGCCAAATACTCTCGATCAAGTGATACGAGCAGAGAATGTATCGGTTGTTGAAAAAATCAGTTACGCATTGCAATTGCTCTCTGCACTTGTTTATCTCAAGCAATTTGAACCAGCGATTATTCATCGAGATATCAAACCGCAGAACATCTTTGTGAAAGGGCGATCTTGTGTACTCGGTGATTTTGGATTGATCAAGCGCGTAAATTCCAAATCAATTGATGATCGAGAAGTCTTCAAAGAGAGCATTGGTGTTGGAATGCCGTTCAGATATCGAACACCAGACCAGGTTTCCTATTTGAAGGGCGAAGCAGATTTGACGCCTAAAAGTGACGTCTTCCAGCTTGGGTTGGTCTTGGCTGAGTTATTCACAGGAAGAAATCCAGAGAAGGCATCAAAGGGGTTTCACAAGCCTGTTGTCTTGAATGACATCGGTGATATCCCTGGAGCGTTGTCAGAAATCATTGCAACTGTAATAGCCCGAATGCTTGAAATGGATCCCAATAGCCGTGATGACGCGAGCCAGTTTCTTGATCCTTGGAACGGCATTTTCGAGACTGCAGTCAAACGAGCACATGCCTTGGAGGGGCGGGCAATGTGGTAACTATCCCCGGCATTAATTTCTCAAAGGGCGACCTCTATTAATTCAAAATAAAATTATTGAACGGAGGGTAGACATTCCTGTCTGCCTGCTACCCGGTTAAATAGAGCCTGCTTAAACGGGACAGACAGGAATGTCTGTGCTCCATTTGGACCAATAGAGGCTCCCTAATAAAATCAGTCGGGATCAATTTCGTCGCTGATGATTTTCTGATAGCTGGAGTAGCGTTCTGCGGAAATTAAACCATCTGCGACCGCTGCTCTGATTCCGCATTGTTTTTCGTTAACGTGCATGCAGTTGGGGAATTTGCAGTATCGCACAAACGAACGGAATTCGACAAAATAACCTTCGACTTCTTCGCGAATAACATCCCACAGTCGAAGCTGACGAATGCCGGGGGTATCGACAACCCAGCCACCCTGATCCAACTGCTTCAAAATGGCGGTACGTGTTGTGTGCCGCCCTTTGCCGGAATCTAAGGAAACATGGGACGTAACGAGGCCGAGTTCAGGCTGTATAGCATTAAGCAGCGTACTTTTCCCGACACCACTTTGACCGCTGAAAACAGTTTGACGCCCGCGAATAATATCTGCCAGATGTTTCATGCCAAATCCGGTTGCAGCAGAAGTGAGGACTGTTTGATATCCCAACCCGGAATAAAGCCCGACAACCGGAAGCAGTTTCGGCAGTTCAGCCAGATCACATTTATTGATGCAGATGATCGGCTTGACGCCTCCTTTTTCACAACTGACCAGAAAGCGATCGATCAAATTCGGTTTGAAGTGAGGCTCAACCGCTCCAATAATAATGACCGCCAAGTCAACATTCGCAACAAGTAATTGATGAGAACGCCCGACGCCTCGCCCGAGAATGCCGCTGCGTGGTTCGACACGGACAATCATCCCTTGATTACCAGGTTCCGGCTCGAACAAAACCCGATCTCCCGCAACAACTGCATTGCGGGCATCTTGAGAAAGTGTTCGTAGAATTTGACGCACCGCACAAACATAAACCGTGCCCTCTTCCGCCTGCACTCTGCATTGGTGCGCCCCAACAATCGAAAGGACTCGCCCGGCTAGGCAGCGCTCGCGGTCAACGTCGAGTTCGACAACAAGCTCTTGCCCATCTTCGGATTCTTCTGCAATAATCGTGCGATGTCTGCTCAGATTTCCCTTGCCGGAAACACGTTCTCCACTGGTGAGAAGATCAAGATCGTCCTGGCGAATCGCCTCGCGCAATTCGTGACCGGCCCGAGATCTTTTGCCTCGATTCTTTTTGAAGGCGACACGAATTTTACGTTTTTTAGGAGCCAAGAGTTTTTTTGATCTGAGCGATTCATTTGGGTAGGGTCCGCTGTGCGGACCATTGTATTACTAACGGTAAAAGTTTGCGAACGGCTCGCAAATTATTAAAAAACAAATCCTTCCCACATTTTAATGGCTAAAAGAAAAAGAGCCACGGATGTGCACGGATTAAACACAGATCAATAAAAATGCCACTCAAATAACAACGACATTATATATGTCAAATGAATCAATAAGAACTCTTTTTTGTGCCTTGCGTAAATTTTCAAGCTACAGTTTTTGCTACGACTTTCAAAACAAGCGTTTCTAGCAATGCGACCAGGAAGAAAAGGGTCATTTCCTGTCGTTTTGCTTCTGTAGAAGAATTTATCCGTGAAAATCGGTGCTCATCCGTGGCTTTTTCAAATCTTCTGCCATTAAAATAGAGGAAGAACCAAAAAATATCAGTTTGGTTACGGCTATCAGAATGAGCCAGCCGTGCTGGGGTAATATAAATTCTATTATGGTCCGCGTAGCAGACCCTACAAAACGATCAAATCAATCTTCGGAAAGCCAGCCGAGGATTTCGTCTTCTTGCTTGTTACCGGTTGACTTCATGGGAGGCTTGATTGTTGTGGTAGAGGCATCGCCGATTATGTCATCGACGTGACTGCTGTCCGGTCTTCTTTTTCGTTTCTTCCGCACAAGCCCCGCTTTTTCCATCAAGCTGGTTGCGAACGGATCTTCTTCTTCAGGGGGAAGTGCATCGGGGTCTGGCTCGTAAGAAATTTCAAACTTATGTTTCGCAATCGCTACTTCATCACCAGGAAACAGAAACTTCGATTCGCAACGTTCCCCGTTAATTTTAATGCCGTTGCTGCTCCCCAAATCCTGAATGCGCCAGTACCCGTTTTGAAGTTCCATCTCGCAATGTTGAGAAGAAATATTCGGATACTGAAGCGAAATATCGCACGTCAAACGCCGACCGATCAACAACCGCTGCTTAAGCAGGGGAATCGGATCGCCGCCACCAGTTGGAATGAGTTCACCATACATAGAATGAAAATACCATCTACGGCCCGAGAAAAACAATTAGAAAAATAAAAAAACAGGCTATTTGTTGAAGCGAATAAGACAAATGGGCAAACGCCTTCAACAAGTCATCAATAAGAATAAGGACAGATAACGATACATATCGTCACATCATTCCATTGTAAATTGTTCTCAGGAGAATTAAAGACCTATTTATCAGAAGATAGAAACAGAAGTGATAATTTCTCCGATCATGACGGAACTTACTTGCACAGAACAGTTTACGTCGTACAGGTAAAATGTTCGGATTATATTTATTGCGAACTTTACAGCGATTCCCCTCTCTGTTTATTGCATTGCAGGAAATTTTACAGACACTTTACCAATTGAGAACAAGCAGGAGTGGGTCAGGCGATCGCTGTGGATGAGGCTTGAAAGAGTTTCATTCGTGGAGGAAAGTCCGGGCTCCGTAGGATACGGTGGTGGGTAACGCCCACCGTCCGCGAGGATCGGGCCAGTGCAACAGAAAGTAAACCGCCGATGGCTTGGGCGATGTCTTTGGACATTGTCGAAGCACAGGTAAGGGTGAAACGGTGCGGTAAGAGCGCACCAGCATCGCAGGTGACTGCGATGGCTTGGTAAACCCCACCGGGAGCAAGATCAAGCAGAGAGAAGATGGTTTCCATCACGGTTTTGTCCGAACCGTCCGACTCTCGGGTAGATCGCGACGAGGCGGCAAGTAATTGTCGCCCCAGAGAAATGATCGTCCACGACAAAACCCGGCTTATCGACCCACTCCTCTTTTTTTGTTTCTGCCAATCACAGAATGGGCTTGTTGATTTATTCGGTTTTCTATTTTGATTGAGTTGCTATAATTTTGTCAATGGCAGGGCAGAGGCAGGGCAAAATTTTCAGGGAGGTGAGGGTGTCTCGATTTATTGAACCGGTGGAATCGCGTG
>JAJRTM010000422.1 GCA_024278285.1 Planctomycetota bacterium | reverse complement strand
GCGACGTGAATCGAAAATTTACAAAGAAGTTTACCTGGAAGTCGTCAGTGCAGTCGGACAATACGCCAAGTATTACAACTACGATGTGATTGTTCGTTTCAGCAGAAATGCAGTGGATGAAACCAACAACGCACAAGAGCTCATTCAAAACATGAATAAGCAAGTTGTCTGGCACAACAGTGGAATCGATATTACCGATCAAGTTCTCGATTATCTGAATAAGCAGTATGCCGCCTCAACAAAAACTGCCAGCGGACCAGGCAACCCAAAGAAGTAGTGCTGCAAGCAGCAATTGATGTGTAACATTTTGGGGTATTTCGCAAGTGAAAAACCACGGAAAACATTTAACATCAATTCGACAATTCGACAGTCGTGTAATGAACTTCTTAAAGATAAGCTGATATCTCTCCTGGGCGTGTCGATACATCGTTTTGTGTCGACATGCCTTTTTTATTATTAAAATCGGGAAATCAGAAACGATGACGGGCCGTTACCAAAACACAATTGAAAATGTAGCCGAGCTGAAAGGCTTTGGCTTGTTTACCAATGCAGATGTAACATTGCGATTCTATCCGACTGCTGAAAACCATGGCATTGTTTTTCAGCGAACCGATCTGCCCGGCTCTCGCAGAATTCCCGCAACAATCGATTACCTTGCTCCGGAAGAACGACGCACCAAACTGGTTCGAGATGAAGCTTCGGTTGAAATGACCGAACATTTGATGGCTGCATTAGCCGGGTTGCAAATCGATAACTGCCTGATTCAAATCGATGCCCCCGAACTTCCCGGCTGCGATGGTTCTGCGCTGCCGTATGTGGAAGCGTTACTCGATGCGAAAATTGTTACACAAACGATCAAACGAGAAACATTCGTCATTCAGCAAACGGAGTCGCTTCAACAGAAACAGACGACGATCAGCCTTGCCCCTTGTGATTCCGGTTTGCGTCTCAGTTACGATTTGAACTACGGCAATAACTCGCCGATCGAACCACAAGTCGCCGATTTTTCGATTACTCCGGAAACATTCGCAACAAAGATCGCGCCGGCTCGCACCTTTATTCTCGAACAAGAAGTGAACTATCTTCGCAGTAAAGGTTATGGTCAAAAAGTAACGTTAGAAGACCTGCTGGTTTATGGTGATGAGGGTCCGATAGGCAATTCTCTGCGAGCACCAAACGAATGTGCCCGGCATAAATTACTCGACTGCCTGGGCGATTTACTTTTGTGTGGCTGTGATGTTCAGGGACATATCCGCTGCTTCCGCAGTGGACACAGGCAAAATCATCAACTGGCAAAAGAAATCAAACGACTGAAAAACAGAAGTTCAATTGAACGTGCCGCCTGAAAAGTCATTAGATTAATAACAAGGAAGTGAATGAGATGAACCAACTTAATAATTCAAATGAACCTGTCCGTGTTGCTGTCATTGGTGTCGGGGCATTGGGCAGGCACCATGCCCGAATTCTGGCGGATATGGAAGGCGTGAACCTGGTTGGTGTCGCTGATCCTAACCGATCACAGGCAGAAAGTGTCGCAGAACAACATCAAACAAAAGCAGTGACCGATTACGCCGAGCTTCTTGATGATTGTGAAGCTGTTTCAATCGTTGCACCAACATTGCTGCATCACAAAATCGCGACCGATTGTTTAGCCCGTGGCAAAGATACTCTTATTGAAAAACCACTCACCGCAAACGTCGAACAAGCACACGAGTTAGTTGAAGTGGCAAAAGAGAATGGAAGGATTATTCAAGTTGGTCACATTGAACGATTCAACCCCGCCTTTGAATCGCTTTGTGAAACGATGACATCGGTACCGCGTTACATCCGGGCGGAACGTCTCAGTCCGTTTGCTTTTCGTTCGATGGATATCGGTGCCATCCACGATTTGATGATTCACGATATTGAACTGGTCCTTGAATTAACCGGTGCGATGCCGATTTCCGTCGAGGCATTTGGAACGCGACTGATGGGCGCTCACGAAGATATGACTCAGGCTCGCCTTACTTTCCCAGATGGCTGTGTTGCTGACATCACTGCTTCTCGTGTGAATCCCGAACCGAAACGTTGCCTTACTGTTTGGACAAACACGGAACTTGTCTTTGCCGATTTACACATTCGCGAAATTACCTGTTCCCGTCCCTCACAAGAACTTTTACAGGGGCCAGCCATGGAAGATCGACTTCGAGCCGGCGAAGATGTTGCTGTACTGCGAGAACAGGTTTTTGGTCACTTTATCGAAACGGAAAAAACAAAGGCGGACCAAAGCGATGCGCTCACCGCAGAGCTTCAGGATTTTGTAAACTGCGTTAAAAATCGTACTCAACCACGTGTTGATGGAACCACAGGATTAAGAGCCGTCCAGGTGGCGGAACTTGTTCTTGAAGCACAATCCAAAAATTGTTTAAGCCCCAGAGTCGGACAGAAAAACCAATCACGAGCAGCATAAGGATGGCCCAGACGCATCGCGTCTGGGTGACGCAGTCACAAGAAGCCTTATCAGACACTCTGCCTGGACAATAAATGCTTCCTCTTTTTTTATCGTTTCATGTCTTCCTTCGTAGGAAACCACATTCTCGGCTTCTTGTTGCGGTGCAACTCAGATGCGATGCGTCTGAGCCATCCAACGGTTTCTTTTTTTTAGTGGCTCAACTCAGGAATGTTTCTGGAAACCGGATAGTTATTGTTTTCGCAATGCTAAAATTCGTATCAGCCTTTTGACTCTAACCTCGCCTATTTTACCCAGTCCCATAGATTTTCATCAGCCCAGGGTCAATGGTGTCCGGGGAAATACTTTGCGTAACTTTCCTATCTTTACTTTTTGTTGAGTGGCACAAAGTTTGCATGTAATTCCTGCATGGTAAAAATTAAAAGCCAACCTGATCATCAACAAAGCGGCAAGTCGGATGAT
>JAJRTM010000421.1 GCA_024278285.1 Planctomycetota bacterium | reverse complement strand
TTGATGCGATCATCGCCTGGAACGATGATTTCTCTGGAAGGTTGTTGCTGGTCGTCGTCAGATCCGTTAGTCAATCGAATAACTCCTGTGAGACAAAACCGAAGCCGAAACCATCCTGGCTGGCTCTCGAAATTCCCTCAGAAAATAAATACGAAACTACAAGAAACGTGAGCCGAGCATTATAGTAAAACACGTCTTGGCGGGCAATGAACCGGGCATATCTATTCAATGCCGTATCTCTTTTATTGGGTAGAGGTTACGGACATTGTTTTGATTTATTTCGTTCTGGACCAGGCAGGTGTGTTCTCTTGCTGCGTTTTTCTCTTTTTCTGGACGGATTTCGTCATGTTGACAAAAACGTGTACGAAACATACTTCCCTGTAGATGTGCATTTCATGGTGATTCTTGACAAATGTTTTCAGCAGCCCCTCTCACACAATGGAATGCCACGCTGTATCTAAGTAGTATGGCGGCAATGGTAATTGAAACTCTGTTTTTTGTAACTATTCAGTGATGGGTGGTTTTTGCAAGAATTATTGTTGTCTGTATGGTCCGCTACCCGCGGACCACCGTATGAAACAGGGCTTCCACTTCCCATCATGGTCCGCGGGTAGCGGACCCTACGACTGATGATAATTCGCTGAGTCGTTACGTTTTTTTACATTAAATTAAGCAAGGAAATCTCATGTCTACAGATGAAACACCGGTCCCGAATCCAGAAGGTGCCGCAGAGGAAACAGTGCAAGATCAACAAGCCGCGCAAAGTGAACAAACCGCAGAGGCATCCACTGCTCCGTTGATCGATGAAGAACGCAAAGCAAAGGCGGTTGAATCGCAGAAAATCGATCCTTCGCAAATTCCCGAAGCGAGTTTTCCGCTGATGATCAGCATGTTCACGACCCAGGCGATGGGCGCACTCGGCTTAATCCCCAACCCGATCACCGCAGAAATGGAATTTCAACCCGAACTCGCCAAGCACTACATCGAAATGATGGCTGTTCTCGAAGAAAAAACCAAAGGTAATCTCGACGAAAACGAAGCAAAGCTAATGGAAACCAGCCTGCATGAATTGCGGATTATGTTCGTACAGAACACGAAAAAAGAGTAAGGAAATATCCCAGCACGACTGGTCCATTCTGATAGCCGTAACCAAGCTGATATTTTTCTATAATTTGCGAGCCGTTCGCAAACTTTCACCGTTAGTAACATAACGATGTTTCCCACATCACTGGGCCATCAAGGGGATTCGATATGTCGAGTGATGAGTGGCGGTTACTGAACTATCTTTTTCTGGCAGCCGAATCGCATCGGAAGAAGCAGATTCCGGGGCGTGATCGTTTTTTGATTCTCTCGCTGATTACCGCTTGTGAGGCTGGTTTTCCAGAACTGGCTGAGCGGTGTCGAGAAGTTGTCATCCGAGATTCGCCGCGACATTTATTGAGTCGATATGCTAACGCGATTGAAGCGATGCAGTCGGAAGAATTTCAAGTATTTGCAAAACAGATGCGTCGATTCTGTACCACCGAGCGAGCAGAACAATTGGCGCAGGGGCTTGGATTTCACGCCGAGCAGGAGTTACAAAAAAGTCAGGGCAATGTGCAGCAACTGGCAGGGAAAATCATCCAGCCGATGATGGAAAAATAATATTCGATATTCATACTTCGGATATTTCCTGCGTTATCTTTCGCCAGGAACAACCTGTGGCATGGAGGAATTTGTACTGCTCGTGCGATGAGAGCTTGAGCTTGGGTATTGTGCTCTTCGGTGGATTACCGGTCCATTATTTTGTGGGGATAGACTGCCTGCCTGTGGCGAATAAGGCCATTGGCTTGGCATGTTTTGGCCTTTTGGTGAAGGCTGCATCAGCGGCAATCGATTTTGATTTTCTGATTGCCCATTTCTTAAATTCTGGCGATCTACACCGAAGGGACGCTTTCCATTTGGTTGGCGATTCGCCTGGTGCTGGTTCTCTTGTTGATTAAGCCACGGGGTTTCTGATTTTGCCTGATGAACATTTCCTGTCGCATTGGGAAGATGCTCGTGAGAGGCCTGCTGTACCTGTGAATTCGGTGCGTAAGGCCAGTTTTGGATTTCACCACTTCGGCGAGCAGGTTGAGTACTGGTTGGAGTGGATGTTATTGCAGGCGATGGTGTTTCTGAAGTTAAAAACAATGGTTTGTTTTCGATTGGGGGCGCGTGGTGATGATTTCCATGCTGGGCAACTGGTGGCAAGTTCGGCCTTGAAGGAGTAGTGGGAGGCTGAATGGGCAGATGCTGGAACGGATGCTGATGCTTCTTCTTCATGGGAGGAGCTGGTTGCCTGGATAAGACAGGGTTCGTGCTTGATGGCCCGGGTGAATAATTTCTACCTGAAGGATATGCCTGCGAACGTGCCGATGGTTGCTTAGCGTTGAGTGGAAACATCTGCCCCGGCCCTGCGTTCATTCCCATTTGCATGGCTAACGTAACAGCCTGTTGGTAACTGGCGGCATCGGTTGGTGCCGCAGTATTCGGGGATTGCATCGGCTGACTTTTCTGTACTTGGTTGTTCGGTATCTGGTTGTTCGGTATCTGATTGTTTAAGGCAAGTTGTGGTATCTGATTCTGCAGGGACTGCTTCTGGGCAGGAATCTGATTAAAGGCAGGGCTGGATGACTCGCTTACCGATTGGGGATAATTGGGGGTTGTTTGTCCCGTCAGATTGTTCTGAGTTTCTGAAGTCAGCAGAGCATTCGAATTGGTTCCTGCATTATGGGGCGTCGAATGGTTGTCCACAGGGGGAGTTATATTTGGCTCAGATCGCAAGATCGCATAGTCTTCAAGTGAGCCAGGAATACTTTGGATGGGAATCTCTCCAGGGACAGATGAATTCCTGCTGGATGCAGGCAGAACCGGCGGCCCGGCTGGTGGTTTATACCCGGCTGGTGGTTTATACCCGGCTGGTGGTTTATACTGTTGAGGATTTTGTGCAATCAGGTCATCTCGGTTCGGCTGAGTTGCCGGTAGTGATTGAGGGGGAATGGTTCCCCTGTTCCCTGGAACTGCCAGCCGCGAACCTTGCTGTTTCTGATCAAACTCTCGATCAATTTTCGCGAAAATATCGTTGATGTCTCCTGCGGGTACTTCACGTGTTGCCATCTTTTCTTGTGCGAGGTCTCTTTTCTTTTTCCTCAACTTCATTTCCGTGCGTTGCTTATTGGCTAAGGCAGCCATTTGTTGTTGTAAATCTTGCGTCATCTGATTCGGTTGATTATTACCAGATGCCATTGCCTGGTCTGCCGGGCGACCATTGGGGAATAACTGAGCAATATTTTCCTGGGCTTCCTGCTCGCTTCCTGCTTGTCGAAAAATTGCGAGTGCCCCCTCATAGTTTCCCCGTTTTCCCAACAAGGAAGCCATGTTTAACAAACTTGATTGATGGGCCGGATTGATCGTCAACGCTTTTTCAAGATATCGTTGTGATTCCTCTAACTGGTTTTGCAACAGGTAGGAATAGCCAAGATCGCAGGCGATATCTGGGTTATTCGGTTCCAGTTTCATTGCAGTAATGTAATGAATCCTGGACATGGTGAAATTTTCCATTTTATCTGCTATGTAGCCTAATCGATGATGGGCAGCCGCATTGTTCGGCTGTTGTTTGACGACGGCCAGAAAAGATCTCTTGGCCTTTTTCAGGTTCCCATTTTTCAACGCTTCTTCGCCTTGCCGAAAATCATCACTCGAAAGCTGCATGGCTGAAGGAGACGACCGATTTGGGGAGTTGGAACTGAGTGTGTGTTTGCTTTTTGATGGGCTAAACAGGCCAGACGTCAGCTTGGATGAAAGTGAATTCGCACTCTGGCAGCCAGCCAGAAGAAAACACCCAATGATAATTGTCAATAATGAAGATTTCATAAATGTTCC
>JAJRTM010000420.1 GCA_024278285.1 Planctomycetota bacterium | reverse complement strand
GAGCTATTTGCAGATATCCCTAAAATTTACACGCCTCTAAAAATTATGTGTGAAATCGGTTTGGATTACCTTAATTTAGGGCAATCCGCACCGACGCTTTCCGGTGGAGAATCGCAGCGAATAAAACTGGCTGCGGAACTGTCGCGACCTAATTCGGGATGTACTCTTTATATTCTCGATGAGCCAACCACCGGGTTACATGTCGATGATATTTCCAAGTTGATGGTCGTCCTCAACGGGCTGGTTGATATCGGAAACACAGTCGTCATTGTCGAACATAATTTGGATGTTATTAAAACCGCAGACTGGGTGGTTGATCTCGGACCAGATGCAGGCAACAAGGGCGGCTGGATTATCGCCCAGGGAACGCCGGAGCAAATTGTTGAGCAGGCTCAGGATTTAATCGCGGAACCAAAATTCATTGACCCGGCAAACACCATCCCCTGGCGATCCTGGACCGGCGAATTACTCGCTCCCATCCTGAAAGGAAAAAAGCAAGCCAAACGGGAAGGGTTGAATCTGAAAGAGATTAAAGCAGAAGCGAAAAAGAACAAGCAAGGCGTTTCCTCGACACTCGGCAAGCAGATGCCCTGGGTCGAAGACGGAAAAAGTTGGCACCTTTCCCAAAAATCGCTCAAAGGAAAGAAAGCCAAATGGACGCCAAAAATGCTGGAGACTTTGACCAGCTTAATGACAGATAAGTTCGAGCAAACCTTAGTCTGGGAGCATCCCTCGCAAATCGTCACTGAAGAGGAAAATGTCGAACACTTGGGTAAATTCGATTATTACGAGGTAGAAGAGCGTTCCATTGCGACCATTGAAACGAATCATTCTAATTTCTTGAAGCTGGATATCGTTCTTCCCGAGCTATCTGATAGTATCGATTACGAAGACATTGAAGAATACATGCAAATTCCAGGTGCAAAGCACATTCGAGAAGTAGAAGGCTCGATGAAACTCATTCTTGAATTCACCAATCTAACGCAGATAACTTCAGAAGGAGTTGAATTCCTGTTTGACGTTTGTCTCTTTGCGCCAGAAGACCGCTTGTAAAACGATCTGAGTTACTGCCTCAAAGCATCAAAACCCTAACCCGGCGTAGCCGGAACCAAATAAGTTTTAGCCACAGAGCACTCAGAGGTCACAGACGAAAAAATATAAATTGTTTAACGGCAAGCCGAAGGCGACTGCGGCAACAGGTCTGCACGATTTGAAGGTGTCTAACCGCGAATGAACGCCCATCAATTTTCAGGGACGTAGGGTGTGCTGTGCACACCAGTTGTGACTCACGCTTGAGAAGTATATTGCCATTGTAGCATACATTACTCTGCAAGCGTGGTACGCACAGCGTACCCTACGCCGCTTTTTTCTAAAATTTGCGAGCCGTGCGCAAACATTTACCGTTAGTAATACATAGCCATCTGAAATAGTCATTGATCCTGGTACTGCTTCACTTTTTTTCAAAGGGGAGTTCGCGTAAGATGCCGTTTGATGAATTCTGATTCTCCCTCTTTCCCTTCACCGCTGGACAAGCCAGTGGTGACATTATGAATTTGATTAAGCAGGAAACATGACCACTATTCAAAAAAGAATTCTTGTCAGCGTCAGTGATAAAACCGGCCTGGTCCCCTTTGTCAGCGAATTGGCGTTACTTGGTTACTAAATTGTTTCGACAGGCGGAACACGTAAGCATCTGCAACAGGCTGGTTTAACGGTCATTGATATTTCCGAATACACCAATTTCCCGGAAATTATGGACGGACGTGTGAAAACGCTGCATCCGAAAGTGCACGGAGCGCTGCTCGGTCGGCCCGATTTACCTGCTGATGCTGCCGCGATTGCAGAGCATGGCATCATTCCGTTTCAGTTTGTCATCTGCAACTTATATCCGTTTGAAGAAACTGTCGCTAAGCCCAATGTCACTGTCGAACAGGCAATCGAAAATATCGATATCGGCGGCCCGAGCATGATTCGTTCTGCCTCCAAAAATCATAAATATGTCGGCGTCATTACCGATCCCGACCAGTACGATACCGTTCTAACTGCATTGCAAGAGGGAAGTTATGACGAAACATTCCGGCGAAACCTTGCGTTGGCCGCGTTCACAAAAACAGCTAAGTACGATGCCGCAATCTCTGAGTATTTCAATAAAATCAAGACGGAAAATGAGTCTGGCGGTGAGGCATCTTCTACAGCAGGCAACGATTGGCCTGAATCGCTGACGCTATCTTTCCAGAAGCAGGCCACACTGCGATACGGCGAAAACCCGCATCAAAAAGCCGCTTTTTATGTGGAGGATAACGCAGCTCCTGCAACAGTTGCCCGGGCGAAACAACTTAATGGAAAAGAACTTTCCTATAATAACCTGCTCGATTTGGATGCCGCTTTTAATCTGGTTTCAGAATTCGATGCCCCAGCCGTTTCCATCAATAAGCATAACAATCCGTGCGGCTGTGCGATTCACGAAAACCTCGCGACCGCGTTTGTGAATGCTTATGCAGGCGATCCCGTTTCCGCATTCGGATCGATCATCGGTGTGAATCGAGTTGTGGATGCAGAAACAGCCGAGAAAATGTGCGAGCCAGGGCGGTTCATTGAAGCGGTGATTGCTCCCGGTTTCGATGACGATGCGTTCAAGATTTTCACGACTGTTCCGAAATGGAAAAAGAATGTCCGTTTGATGCAATGTGCGATTCCAAGTGGTGCAGATCGAATGGGACTCGATTACCGCAAAGTCTCCGGCGGTTTGCTTGTTCAAGATTGCGACAGCCTGGCTGATCCCGAAGAAGATTGGAAAGTGGTGACAGACAGACAGCCAAGCGAACAGGAAATGATCGATCTCCGTTTTGCCTGGCTCGTCTGCAAACATGTGAAATCGAATGCGATTATCTTCGCCAAAGAGGGCATGATAACCGGCGTGGGAGCCGGTCAAATGAGTCGGCTCGATTCTGCGGAAATCGCGGCAAAGAAATCGGGAGATCGCTGTCAAGCAGGCGTTGTCGCCTCCGATGCGTTTTTCCCGTTCCGAGACGGAATTGACCAGGCAGCCGCAGCCGGAATACTCGCAGCGATTCAACCGGGAGGTTCCCGCAAAGATGACGAAGTCATTCAAGCCGCCAACGAACACGGCATGACCATGATCTTCACCGGTAGAAGACACTTCCGCCATTAAGCTCTTAT
>JAJRTM010000419.1 GCA_024278285.1 Planctomycetota bacterium | reverse complement strand
TCCGAGTCGAGCTGACCGCTGAAGGGGAGATAAAAGTTGGGGAATTCCAACTGCTGAGGAATCTTTTTTCGGTACATCTTGCCACCGTTTTTGTAAGAAAAACCGCACGCCTGCCGGCTCCAATTGCCACGACATAAATTTTAGCCGCAAGGGTTTTGGCCCAATTCACAAAAAACCCTTGCACCCAAGATCGAAAGAATAGCAACTTCACACAATAATAACAGAGTAAAATACTTTATCAGCAAGCCCTATTTAAGTCATTTTTTATTGCATCGAGGAGAAGTTTCATCATTTTTCTTGCCCAGCCTTACTGATCCTAATCAGCAGATGCAAAAACAACAAACAAGGATTTTCACTCTATAATTGCTTACGACTATGCCGTGCTCTGTTTTATCGGCGTTTACCCGTGTTTTTTCATTTGTGGAATATTTCACGACGCATTACTCAGCGATAATTTCCACTCCGCTAAGCAAAGTCTGCCCTGTGATTGCTTTCAGGTTGATTTGTAATTTCGTACTCGCTTTTACTCCTTTGAACTCACGAACGATTGCGTTATTGGCACCGCCTGCCTGCTGGGCGATATCCAGTTTTTGAAGAACTGGTTGACCTTGCAGGCTGACGTCAAATATTCGCTGACCAGATTGTTTCTCATCCGGCTCTAAAAAATGGAGTCGAACGGTATAGCTTTTTTCTTGTGTTGAAACCGGCGACAAAGTTACTGTTACAGAAGAAGCTCCTTCTACACCAGAAGCAGCGACCCATTTCATTTCGCCCCGCTCGACGAATGTCGAATGTTGATGGAAGTATCGTAGATTTTTTCCCGCAACTTTTATGGCAACAGCAGGCGATGAACCGCCTATGTTTGGATAATCGAGCCATAGTGTTCCATTTTTAGCTTGTCTGTCTCCGGGAGCACCAAAGTTGATGCCGAGGCGTTGAACTTGATCTTTCTTGGTGTCAATTGAAAGAGCACTGTAACTCCAGACTTCTGTTTCCGGGAGATGAACCAACGCCAGCGAAGTAAACAGCGAATAACCACAACTGCAACCGTGTGCCATGTTCGGGGCATTAAGAACGCCATCACCCGGAATGAGACTGTTTCTGCAACCGCTGCGAAACCCTTCCAGTCGAGACGTATTCGTACTGTCAATATCGCTAAATCCAGCAGCAGCCGCACGGAAGGTCATTAAGTGGGGATTCGCAATCGCGTAATTACAATGATGTCCCGACTTCGTAAATTCCCACGGGATCGGTTTTCCAGTAATCGGATTGGTCCGCAAAATTGGTTCGCCAGTTTCCAGGTCATAAGCTCTTCCCGGTCCCCGTTGATCGAGGATTTGATCATTAAGGACAATGATTTTATCCCACAGGTTTTCGGGATGTCCTTTGAAACCTTTGCCGACAGCGTATTTCTTCCAGAGTTCAGAACCATCTTTTCCACGAAATGCAGAGATGCCGTTTCGATTAGCCAGCAGCATCACATCTTTTGCTTTACCATACGAAAGCCACGTACCAACGACATCAGTTCGATGTCTCCAGAGTTCTTTACCGCTCTTCACATCAATTGCTGCAATGAAACGATCATCGAGCGCTTTCGGGATTTCGCCGCGACGTTTCCAATCGGTGTAGAAGTTTTCCAACGCTCCATCAAAAACGTAAATACGATCCCCGCTGAGTGATACAACTGGAAAACTCAACTCCGCCTGATGCGTCCAGACAACCTTCCCTGTGTAACGATTTAATGCCACCAGGCCCAAGGGAAGTTTGCCATGTTTTTTGCCGATTTTCTCAGAAATACGAAACGCAGCCGTTAACAGTAAATCGCCATGCACGCGGATGCGTCCCCAGCTATCTTCTGAATCCGGTAGTTCAAACACGGCCAGCGTTTTGCCAGTTGCTGGATCAATTCGCAGGCAGGTTTTCTTGCCCGTTACCAGATAGATACCATCCTTTACGACGAGAAAATGGAATCCTGATATTTTCTTTTCGAAATCGTTACCACGACGACCCAAATTATTTTCCGGCGTTTCCTCCAGCGGGATTTGCCACAAGATGCGGCCCGTATAAACATCAACCGCAGTTAATTTTCCCGGTCCCTGTAAATACATACGGCCTTCAATGACCGCCATGCTCGGCCCCCAGTTATGGCGGTTATAAAACAGATCGCCACTGGCAGCCGGACCGCCGTACCATAGGATGCCCAACGGTGCTTTGACTAATTCATCACGCGACATCAGCGTGTTCGAGGCATCTCCATATTCGTGAGTCCAATCCGCAGCCCCTGGCAATGCTCCTACCCTTGATAGCAGCGTGAAACTTTTTTGTTGTGCCAATTTTGCGTTAGGGAGTTGTTTGTTGGAGATAGTCTTGTTGATTTTTGAAACAGCATCTTTAGAAAGTTCAAGGCAAGCGACTCCGCCGTAAGGCCGCAGCGATTTGAATACAATTTCATGCGACTGCGGTGAATTTAAATTATCAAGCGTCGATAAATCTTCAGAAACGATCAACTGCGCCAGATAAGGTGGCAGGTCGAACGTCAATGGATTTCCTTGATAGATCACAACTCGCGATCCTAATAAGCCGGCTGCGTCATACTTTGTTCGCAGTTGTTTTACTTTTGTTGCATCTGGTTCTACCGCGATAATTCTCAATTGCGATTGTTGAACAAGCTCTTCAATCAACCGCCCCGTTCCCGCTCCAAGAACAAGGCAATATCCACCGTCTACTTTGGTTGATTTCAGCAAGGTCTTCGTTTTGTTTGTCCAGTCATCCTGCTTCGCAACCAATTCTTTTGTCGTGTTGGGGAAAGAACGTGTTTTATTTTGGTGTTTACCAAGGCAAAGCAGGTTCCCCTGTTTGGTGACAACAACCAATTTGCCATTGGCAGCGATCATCGTTGCTGGCTTCCCTGGGACAGATTGCACCCAGCTTACTGAAGCCGATTTTCCATCCTCAGCCAGTTCGAGTGCAAAGACTTTGTTCCCCTGATGCCCGTACAATCGGTTGCCCGCTTTCAGATCGAGTTGGATTGGGTTCGATTTGATCCAGACGGCATATTTATCAGCAGGCATTTCATTGATTTTGATACCTGGAATTGTCCAAATCTGATTGAGCCTTTCCTGCTTTATTTTCTTGCCGCGGCGATCTTTGGCATCAACGGTTGTCGGATTTTTCAGATCGTAAGCAACAACAGAGCCACCACGTCCGAAGTAAGCGGTTTGCTCTGTTAAAACCGGATTGTAAGAAGAGATGGAAAACTCTTTTCTCGGGTCCGTTCGGTAGGTCGAACCGCCATGAAAAATGTAGGAGCCGATGCTCGAAAGATGATAGTTGTTCGTTCGATTTCCGTATGAGTAAGTGACGAACTTATCGGTTTCGGTATCCAGAAATGCAGCGGTCGAGCGTCCGCAGGGAATCATTAACCGTTTTCCGTTTTTTACCAGATAACCTTGCGGGGTAATTTTGTCATTCAATGTTTTTATTTCATACTTCGGTGCTGAGACAGCTTCGCCGGTGCCGGCATCCAGCGTATAAAGAAAAGTTCCTTCGAAAGGCCAGACACCGCAAGTGAAATAGATTTTCCCATCTGCCAGCACCGCACCACCTCGTATCGGCCAGACCGAACAAAGACGATCATTCGCCAGCACTTTACGATTGTTAGGTGCCGCCCGGAATTTCCAGCGAAGCGAACCATCTTCGGAATTTAGACAATAGAAATATCCATCATCAGCCCCGAAATAGACATTCTTTTCTGAAACAATCGGAGCAAAACGAACCGGACCGTTCGTATAGAATCGCCATTTTTGAACTCCCGTGGAAAGATCAATCGCAGTCACTGAATCGTTTCTTGAGGAACCAACAAACAACGTGTTCCCTGCGACAACCGGCTCGTATTGGGCATCAAACTGAAGCCGCGGATCTTCTGACCAGGCAGGCGTCAGTTTTCCAAGAGAATGCGTCCATTGCAAATGCAATTTCGGTGCAAGCTGCTCAGAAGTAACCGCAGTCCGCTGAGCATTCCCCCGCCAGGTTGACCAATTTTCAGCAGACACAGTGATGAAAGATGTACCAAACAAGCAAATAATAATACCGCTCAGACGCACTAAATTCGAAAACATCTACAAACTCCCTGAAAAAAACTAGCTAGCTGAACTGAAATGAAGTATTTGAGATTCACTTGATCGCAGCGAACTCTTAATCAGCCATCACTTATATGGCAGTTTAACTGAACTGGTTTCTCATTAACAGGGTTGCGATTAACATGACCAGGGCAGTTTTTTCTTTTTTCGTTGAATTCTCATATTTTGGCGGAAAATGCAGGAATGACGCAATAAATATCCCTTTCAGCCGGGTCATTCAAATAACTTATACTTTATTGGGACGCAGAATATGTTCTTGGATAAACAATGTGACGAATTTGGCCAAAGTTTATGAAGCCGTTAGTGGAAAGACTTGCTGATGGAGATCCTCAAGCCTTTCAGGTTTTTTATGATCAATTAAGCCAGCGACTTTTTCGGTTTCTTGTTGCTAAAACAAAATCGTACGATCTGGCTGCGGATGCTTTGCAGGAAACTTTTTTACGTGCGGTCAAATTTCGAGAGCAACTGCGTAAGGTGGATAACCTGGAGGCGTGGGTTTTTACAGTCGCTCGACGTGAGGCTAATCGTATTCTTACCCAATCCAGCCAGAGGCGATACTGCAGCTTAAGTGAAACAGAAAGTTTTCAATCTTTCGCAAAGCCTGTTCAAATTGAACTGGGGCTTCGAGAAGAACTTGAAATCGCGATGGCGATATTAACAAATCCAGAGCGAGAAATTATAGAGCTTCATATTTACGGCGGTTTGAAATTTCGTGAAGTTGCAGAAGTGACAGAAACACCGCAGGGAACTGTGGCGACACGTTATCGAACCGCGTTGGTCAAACTCCGCAAACATTTGGATCGCACAGCGGATTCCGTCACAAGGCCGATCAAAGAGACGAATCAATGAAAGAACAGGATGATCTTGTTGCATGGTTGGAGGCTCGTGTCCCGCGTGACGTTCCTGCCGAGTTATCAACATCGATCCGGGCAACGATTGTCGCAGAACTTTCTGAAATTGCGGCCGAACCTTCAATACATGCTGAATCAGGTGCCGATTCTGTTGATCGCGTAAATTGCTATAAACCTTCGTTGGAAATGATTACCGTTGCGTTGATTTTCATTTGCCTGGGGCTAAACGCTGTTGTTAGTTGGAGTAGTGACTATCGGGTCGCAGCTTTAGTTGGAAATGATAGCGAGCAAAATTTTGATGGAACAAGGCCACCAGCGACCGACCAACTGACGTTCAAAGATTTTGGCAATTCTACCGCATTTGAAATTAATATCAGTCTGATTCAGCAGGAATTAAAACATGAACGACTCGAATTCTACAAATCCATCCCCCACCGCAGACAAAGCAAAGCAATCAGCCCGCCCGAAGAGAAAACTCTGGAAGAAAGCCTTGATCCTGCTGGGGCTGCTACTCATCCTCGCACTGGGATACAACACTTTTCAAAGTCGGCAGGCAGGTTTACAGCTTGAAGCACGCCTGGAAAAACTTCGTATTAGTGGCGAGCCACTTACGTTGGAAGAACTAGACAGCAAGGTGATTCCCAAAGAGAACAACGCCCAGACATGGATAAAGCGTGCCCACTCTCATACTGAAGAACTAAATAGCCTGCTGCTTGATTATATGAAGTCCGACGAATACAGCTCGTTTCGTCCAAACGCTAGACAAGTAAAATTGTTGGAAGATACGATTGCAGATCATCAAGAAGGTTTTTCACTTTACGCACGAGCAGCAAAGTGTTCCGACTATCAATCCGATTGGCGAATAATTGGATCACAACCTTCCGAAGCGTTGGGGGAACACCTGGAAAATCTTCAGGGAACAAGATCGATCATGCGTCATTGCTGGTCTCGTGCCAGTTTGTTGATGTCGCAAGACAAGTACGACGCGGCGTTGACGCAAGGGCTACAGATGCTGGCGATATCGCGACATGTTGAATCGGAGCCGATGATAATAAGCTATTTAGTTAGCATCGCGTGCCGTCTGATGAGTTTGAATGTGATTACTGCGGTAATGGAACGTAGCCCGCTGACAGAGAAACAACGAGATCAAATCGACTTGGCTCTTGCGGCTTTTGAATCTAGTGATGGATTAAAACATGCTTTGGATTCGGAACGAATTTTTGGGTTAGCCTCTTACCGCTTTGATATCATCGGTAGCGGCTTGCAATCAATCGTAACATGGAAGTTTAAGATAGATGCCTGCGAATACTTGGATTTCATGGAAGCGATGAACGATTTAGCATCGCGATCACGTTATGAAATTATTGGTGAGTTAAACAGCTTGAGAGAGAAGGAAACCAGCCCCTTGTCAGGCAATACATTCTCTGCAATCTATGATACCCGAACCGCACACGACAGAGCGTTGGCTCGAGGACGCTGTGTGCGGTTATTAAATGCTTTGCAACGCAAGTATCCCAAAGGAATACCCGAAGAGATTCAACCCAACGATTATCCTGACAACTTAAACTTCTGGCAGGATCCCTTTAATGGAAAGGCATTAATTGTTCATACATCAGCCGACTCCATCGTTGTGTATTCAGTCGGTGAGAACGGCACAGACGACGGAGGCAGTTTGGATGATGATAGGGATCAGGGAATTAAAATCAAATTGTAAAAACGAATGTCACAACACTCCCCTAAAAATTAACTACTTCGATTCCTGAAACAATTGATGATTTTTATCGCCGCGGGCGTGGACGTAGGCGATGAGATCGAGGATTTCTTCTTTGGTTAACTTATTCAGTAACGCTTCGGGCATGATCGACACTTTCGAGGTTGCCTGATCATCGATGTCATCTTTATTGATGACGAGCGGATCAGACTTGGCGAGCGGATCGACCAGGAGTTTGACGATATCGTCATTTTCTTCAAGAAGCATCCCGGTCACCACTTTGCCGCTTGCCAAAACGAACGTGTTCGATTGATATTTTTTGTCGATATCTTTGGATGGATTGACCAACGACATCAAAATATGTTCCAGTCTGTTTTTCTTCTCTTCTGTTTTGATCAGATCGGGGCCCAGTTCGCGTCCTTCATTCCCCATTTTATGACAAGCCAGGCAGTTGGAGAACTTGAACAGTTCCTTGCCAAGATCGTAATTGCGACCGGCAGGCATTTCCTTCACGGCGTCAGCCAGATCTTCATATTTCCATTCGGTGTTGCGAGCGACAAACTTCAACAGTTCATCTTTCACTTCCATTGAATGAGCCTTGGCGTATTCCTCTGGGTTTTTCAAGTATTCTTCCACATTATCAACCACATACAACGCCCCATACATTCGCCGCCAGTGACCGGGATAAGTGCAGACATACGGATAAATCCCCAGCTTTTTGGGAACATTAAACAGTAACGACTGATTCTGCCCCGGTTCGAGCAATTTACTGGCGAGCAGAATTTTATCTGATTTCGGAATGTAACCTCTCGCTTTGGCATCAGGATCGCGGGCTGTCTTTTCTGCCAGCACTCCCACTTCTTCTAATGCTCCGGGGAGAACAAATGCCAGGTTGTGAGGCATGTGGTCGGAATTGGAAAAACGGAACTCAACAGGTTTTCCCGCCAGCACGATAATCTGTTCTTTATCGTAAATCATCCGCGCAGGAACGGTGCCGATGGCGATGATTCGTACATCCAGATTTTGAAGACGTTTTTCAATCGCAGCATTTTGTTCCGCGGGCAATTTTGAAGCTAACGATCGTGCAAATTTCGATGTATTCAAAGCGGACTTTTGCGTACGCGCCTTGGCGGAAAGTGAACTGAGATGTTCGATCAGGTTATCGACCAAGGGGCGGATATCATTCTTATTCCAGGCATTTTGAGGAATTGATTGCAATACGGTGATAGCCGCTTTGCGATTCTTTCCTGCTTTAACCAGTTGGGAAAGATCAATGAATTTCTCTGTTTGATGCCCCGGAATCGAAGCGAGTGATCGAATCGCGATATCGTGTATCGATTCGCTTCCCGGAATGGAAAGAGACTCCGGCGAAATTTTCGTTTTCTTAATACCGGGGCCAGACCAATGAACTTTCAAGCCGTCACCGCCGCCGTTATCGAAATAAGTTAATACGATTGAATGAAGACCCGGAGAAAGTGAAACGGTCCCTTTCTTTTCAGACATGCCATGCAAGCCATCGTTATTAACGACCAACTTCCCGTTGATATAAATCCGCGATCCATCATCAGAAGTAACGTAGAAAGTATATTTCCCCTGTTTCGGGGTTTCGATCATCGCGGAAAACCTGTTCGCAAACCGATCTTTTTTCTTACCGGCTGGAACGTACATCGAAATATCTGAGAGCACTGTCGATGCAACCGGCTTCATTTTATCAAGCGTTTCTATCGCCACATTGGATGCACTTGGATAGTAATAATCAGCGAGAACCCCCGGCTTTCCTGCATTTAGATTTGATTCTTTTTTCAAGTTCGGCGGCAGTTCAAACATCAGCGAGCGAACATCGCTGTAAAGAGTTTCCCGTAGTCTGTTCCCCGGAATTGAGGGAATTGCCTTGAGTAGATCACGTAAACTTTGTTTATCTTTAGAAGCTCCGAAAAACGCATTCTTACCGGATCCATCAGTTACAATCCAGGCGATATATCCAGCCTGACGCGTTTCAGTTGCTTTGCTGCGTGTTGCCAGTTTTTCGATTCGACCAAGATCTTTTTTCAATTCCTGTTGAGGTTGTGCAGCGATCAGTTTCCCCAGATGAACGATATTACTTCTTTCATTTTTGCGATCCCGCTCCGCAATTAAATCGAGAAGTAAATCGAGCTGGCTTGTTTGACGAAGTTTCGCGTACTCGGTGAGCGTTTCTTTCAAAACATTTTCCGGAACAGCTACCCGGCTTAACACCGCCTGATAAACGGCTTCGTTTCGAGGCAGTTTGAGAAGGTAATCTGGTTCAGCATATTTCAAGGCATACGCGGTTGCCGCTTCGGAAAGTGGTTTCCCAGAATTAATCACTTGATTGAGATGATGTTCGACATTAATTTGTGATTTTGCATAATTGAGAATGGTCGTCAGTTCGGGATCCATTGGGCGGTTCGCCACTTCAAAAATAACATGAGCCGCATCGACAGAATCAAAAGCAACCGCCGCCTTGACCGCTTCTGCTCGAACGAGAGCCGAGTCATCTTTCGAGGCAGCTAGAAGAAGTTTTGCCCAATTCTTTACCTGCGTTCCCCAATGCCCGAGCGTCCTGATGGCAGCCGCTCTGACGCGAGGTTCTGCTGCGTGTGTCAATTCGATAAGTATTTTTTCATTCGGAAGTCTTCGTTCTTCAAACACCCATAAACATTCCAATAATGCCTGGGCATCGTCCGGTTTGTTGATATCCAGTTTCGTGGCGAATTTACCCACCTGATCAACAATTTCATCATCCTCTCTGCCAGAAAGTTCCAGTCGGGCGCGGTAGCGCGTACTGTTTTCCTTCGCAAAAAAGTTCTGGCAAACCTCTGCAATTGGCTTCCCTTTCATCTTGGGCTGATGGACTAAATCGCGTCCTTTATAAGTGACACGATAAATACGCCCATGAATGTGGTCACGGTTCGGGTCTCGCATATTGTGCTGCATGTGTCCGATCAGTGTGTTTTGCCAATCAGCAACATAAAGCGCGCCATCCCCCCCAATTTCGATATCACTCGGGCGGAAGTTCGGATCATCTGAATAAAGAATCGGCTCGACTTCAACCGCAGTAATATCTGCCCCGTTGTATTTCACTTCATGTTGTAAAACACCCAGAAAACCGATGGTATTACAGATCAAAAAGTTGCCTTGCAATTCATCAGGAAAATGAGAACTCGATAAAATCCCCGTTGCAGCGACGGGACGAACTCGTTTTTTGAACCACTTTTTATTTCCGATTCCTTTACCAATGTTGACGTAAGATCCCGTTCCGCCCGTTCCATCATTCGCGAACTGGAAGCCCCATTGATCAATAACATCGCCATGTGGATTCGGACCAATTGGGAAATGAAATTCAAACTCAAATGTACGCGGATTAAACCGATGCACGCCACTTGAACCGGAGCGGAACGTTTTTGTTGGCGTTTCGAAGTTGGCGGTGTTGAAAATTCCTCGTGACCAGTAAAGCCAGCCATCCGGTCCGAGCAGCATCGCATTGGCGGAGTGATGCGTATCTGCACTGGAAACACCTTGCAGCATTCGCAATTTGAAATCGGCTTTGTTATCGCCATCGGTATCTTTCAGAAACCAGATTTCCGGTGCAGCAGCCACCAGCACGCCGCCTCCCCAAAATTCAAAACTGGTAATACTGTTGAGGCCATCTGCAAAAACGATGCACTCATCCGCTTCGCCATCGTGGTCTTCATCGGGAAAAATCAACAGCGCATCTTTGGGCGTTTCGACCGGATTCCAATGCGGATACGATTGCCAGACCGATGCCCACAATCGCCCATCGGTATCAACAGCCATCTGTACCGGGTTGACCAGCCGAGGGAATTTTTCCTCCGAAGCAAATAAGTTGACTTCCATTCCCTTGTGAATCGTCATCTTGGAAATTGCTTCTTTGCCACCCAAATACGGAAACGCACCCCCTTTAAGCGGCCCAATTTTATTCGGCTTCACATCCAGTTCTTTAGGGAGATTATTATCGATTACTTTCAGGTCACTTCCGCGAGCAACCGCCCAGACACGTTTATCGCGGTTTGCTGTTTTGACATCAAAAATCTCCATCTCCCGCATCATGACATCTGCGTTGGATTGATCGAACCACGCCAGTTTAGAGCGACCGCCGTAGACGTTGTAACCATCAACCACACGGTATCTACTGAACCAGTGATAGTTTTTATCGAGAACGACCTGACGCAGCTTCGCAATATAATGGGCCCCCTGAAGACCACTATTATTGGGGACAAGTAATTCCTGCACAATAACACGAGCAACCGCGTCATTTCCAGAATCCAGTAGATGAATCCCGTTCATTGTTAACGGCTGTTTTGCAGCGGCATAAAGTTTTTGGGTCGGCGTAAACAGATCGACAAACAACGTCTTCTTCTGCTTGCAGATCTCCCGCATCGCGTCGGTATAAAGTTTGAGTTTCTTATTG
>JAJRTM010000418.1 GCA_024278285.1 Planctomycetota bacterium | reverse complement strand
TAAACCGGTGCCGCCTCCTGTGGGATAGAAAATGACATCGGGAACTTTCCAACCAAGTTGATCCGCCAGTTCCAGCCCCATCGTCTTTTTTCCTTCGATGCGGTAAGGCTCTTTCAATGTCGAAAAATCGAACCAGCCCATCGCCTCTTTCCCTTCGCCGACAATGCGACCACAATCGTTGATCAATCCATTGACTCGCCAGACTTTCGCGCCCTGGGCAGCGATTTCCCGCACGTTAATTTCAGGAGTATCATCCGGACAGAACACATACGTTTCGATCCCAGCCCGCGTTGCATAAGCAGCGAGCGCAGCCCCGGCGTTGCCGTTGGTTGGCATCGCAATTTTCTTAATCCCCATTTCTTTGGCCATCGAAACAGCCAGGCATAACCCACGTGCCTTGAAGGAACCGGTCGGCAAACGACCTTCATCTTTCACGATCAATTCACCAGCCCCTGCCTGAAGTTTCGGCAGCGAAATAAGTGGCGTGTGAGACTCGCCCAGGCTGATCACATTTTCGAGTTTACGCACGGGCAGGAACTCGCGATATCGCCACAAATCTGGCGGTCGTTTGGCAAGATCCTCTTTACTGACACTCGCTGCAATCCCTTCCATGTCGTAACAAACAAGTAACGGTTTGCCCGCTTTGGAAAGTCCGTGTAACTGATCCGCTTCGTAACGATCCCCCTCCATGCCGCATTCAAGATGTGTAACAAAAGTGGGGCGCTGTGTCGTGATATTTTCGTTTGCGTGCATTATTTAATGTCTTCTTTATTTAATGAAGTGATGATGAATCGTTTCAGGCGAGCCGGGGGTGTCAACCCCCTGGTCACTATGCTGTTACCTATCGGTAGCCAATCTATACTCGAAAGTAACCAGGGTCATCACTGACCCGGCTCGCCTTGAATATTTACGACTGCGGTGTTGCGTCCCAGGCGTCTTGAAAAACTTTCTCGCCCATGTTTGTGTACGGGTTGCAAAAACTCTCTTCGTAAACAGCCATGCTTGCCGTAATACAATGGGCGCCATCCACCGAGGCGTCTCCAATTTGTGAGGCATTACGAACCGCGGCTGCAATAATTTCCGCTTCGTACCCGAAGTTATCAAGCATCGTACGAACTTCCAACACAAAAGAGGAAGCCGAGTCGCCGTGCTGTTCTTTCCAACCCAGAAACGGACTGATAAACGCCGCCCCAGATCGAGCCGCATGCCAGGCTTGGGCAACGGAGAAAATTAACGTTGCGTTACATCGGACTCCTTGCGAAGTCAGTTCACGAATCGCCTTGAAGCCGGCTTCACTGGCTCCGATTTTAATCACAAAATTGGACGATATTTTGCTCAGTTCCAGTCCTTCCGAAACCATCTGTTTCCAGTCCGTGATATGCGGATTGACTTCCACGCTGACCGGTTTGTCCGTTCCCTTGAACAACTCTGCGATTTCTTCAATCGCAACGCGAAACGATTTTCCCGATGCCTGCACGTGCTTTGGATTGGTCGTTAATCCATCCACATCCCACAGGTCCAAAGCACGGGCAATTTCGTCTGTTTTTGCACTGTCTAAAAATAATTTCATTATAT
Organism: Planctomycetota bacterium; assembly: GCA_024278285.1. Taxonomy (GTDB): domain Bacteria; phylum Planctomycetota; class Planctomycetia; order Planctomycetales; family Planctomycetaceae; genus Rubinisphaera. The sequence continues at coordinate 6,065 of JAJRTM010000418.1, read as the reverse complement.
AATCCTTATTCAATTCCCAAAAAAAGAGATATGTTTTGTTTCCAAATAAAGGGGGGTAGCCCATCCGCTTTTAGCGGTTGGGTTGCGTAGCAACAAGATGCCTGCGCCATGTGGGTTCCTTTTTTATTGGAAGTGCCAATGAGATCGAAATCACATGGCGCGAGCATCTTGTGCCTGAAGGCACCCAACCACTGAATGTGGTCGGGCTACCCTGATCATTAATTTATGGTTTCGGCTACGCCGGATTATACATCCGGCACCTTTATTTAATGCGTGGTCCGCAATAGCGGACCCTACGGCTTATTCAATTCCTGCAAAAGAGATATGTTTTGTTTCCAGATAGGCATCCATTCCTTCGATACCCAATTCTCGTCCCAATCCACTTTGTTTCATGCCGCCGAATGGACACTGACTGGTTGCAGGAACGGTATCGTTTACGCCAACGGTCCCTGCTTCAAGTGCCTCTGCAACTCGCCACGCCCGCGCGAGGTTTTGAGTAAACAGATACGCCGCCAAACCGTACTGTGTATCGTTCGCCTTGGCGATCACTTCTTCTTCGGTTTCAAACGAAAGTACCGGCGCGATCGGTGCGAATACTTCTTCACGCAAACAGCAGGCATTTTCAGAAGCCCCCGTCAACACGGTCGGTTCCAGGAAGAACCCCTGTGAATCGCCCCAGCGTTTACCGCCGCAACGAATTTCGGCCCCCTGTTTTTTGGCATCTTCGATATTCGCAATCGCAGCTTTTAAGGATGCTTCATCAACCAGAGGTCCGATATCAACCCCCTCACTCAAGCCATCGCCGATCTTTAATGCTTTTGCTTTTTCAACAAACGCGGCTACGAATTGATCAAAGATGGATTGATGCACATAAATACGATTCGCTGCAATACAGGATTGCCCGGTGTTACGGAACTTGGCAATAATTGCCCCCTCGGCTGCCAGGTCGATATCCGCATCTTCAAAGACAATCAGCGGTGCATTCCCGCCAAGTTCCAGCGATAGTTTGGTGACGTTTTCCGCTGACTGTTTAATGAGGTGATGCCCCACTGCCGTCGAACCGGTGAAGGTCACCTTTCTGCAATTCGAATTGGAAAACATCTCTTCGCCAATTTCTTTCGCATTGCCGACCACCAGTTGAAACACTCCCGCGGGAAGCTCGGCTTCATGGATCGCTTCTGCCAATAAAACAGAACTGAGTGGTGTCGCACTTGCCGGTTTCAAAACAACAGGACATCCAGCCGCCAAAGCCGGCGCGACTTTCCGTAGTGCTAACACCAACGGGAAATTCCACGGCGCGATCGCCCCAACCACACCGACCGGTTGTTTGATGACCAGATGCCGCTTGCCCGGTAGCTGATTCGGCACAACACGTCCGTAAGTTCGCTTCGCTTCTTCGGCAAACCATTGCAAATGATCGACCGACATCCCGACTTCGCCACGACTTTGTGCGAGCGGTTTTCCATTTTCCAGCGTAATCACCTTTGCGATTTCATTAGCTCGCCGTTCTATCGAATCTGCAATGTTTCGCAGATAAATCCCGCGTTGTTTGCCGGTCAAACTTCGCCAACCAGGCCACGCGGCTTGTGCATCATCAATCGCCTGCTTCACGCCCGCACGATCAACCGTCGCTACTTGTGCAAATACTTCCCCTGTTGATGGGTTTATCACATCCAACGGCTTACCAGGAGTTTGCCATTGCCCATTCAAATAAAGTGGTCGAATTTCAGTCATTATTATTTCCTTGCTTACGTTATAGAAGTCATTCCAGGTTTTTCAGCCTGTGTATTTGCGTATTTTTGAGCCGTAGGATGGCGTGCTTGCACCCATCAAATACGGTATCCACTTCATGAAACTTACGCCGGTAAATCATTCGCCGAATTATAATCGCTTCAATTCATTCCCGTGATTGAAAGTAATCCGGCACGCGAAGATGGGTGCAAGCACGCCATCCTACGAAATTTGAGTTACCCGAAACATCCATCATGTCGTTAATTCATCGACAGACGCATCCATGAATTCTTTATGTTTATCGCCGATCCAGTACCGTTCTCCCGCCAGGCACCAGATGAAGTGTAACTCTTCTTCCTGGCTGAATACCGGATGAAAATTCAACAGCGGGATCGTGGCTGCGTCCATCGTTTCCATACTGTGAACGAAAGTTTTGTTTTTATCGTCTTCGTAAACTTCAATGGAACCTTTCCCTTTTGTGAACAGGTAAACTTCTTCCTGATCCGTATGATTATGCGGCGGCCAGGCGCGGGTGTTTGGTTCGTAGATGGTGTAGCCGACAAGCAACCTGTCGGCAGCTTCGGCAACATCGAACATCATGAAAACATCTTTGCCATCGAGATGCCGAATTCGTGATTCATCGGCTTTAATCTCTTCCCATTTGGAATGATGCGGCACATGCTTATTTTCCGACTTGGCCTTGCACACAGCCAGTAAGCCGACCTCATCAGACGTACTGGCGATACGATAAGCAGTTCCCATCGGTACGTATAAAGTATCGTAGTAGGAAAGCTCAAACAACTCTCCCTCAACATCGACTTTTTGTGTTCCTTCGAGGCAAAAAAGAATCGCTTCTTCCTGCCGATGATAAAGCTCGCCACTCGATGCCCCCGGCGCGACACGGTAGGTGCCGTAACTGAGCATATCAAGATTGCAGGTGTGCGGGTTGCATTTTTCGTGATATTCGAACTGCCAGTCATCCGCTTTGAGCAGATGAGCCGGTTTTACTTGTTGTGTCATTTTATACTTTCGATGTAAAATGTTTTGCTTGTTGTTTCTCTTTTGCCTGTTGAACCAAAGTTTCTTCATCTACCGGAAATGTTCTGGCAAACCCCATCCACGCGGCTCCGAGTGCCCCTGCGAATCCGCCGAGCGAACCATCTTCCAGATATACCGTTGCAAGAATTTGAGGCAATGTGTACTGACGAAATGTCCGTTCCATCTGTTGACGAACAACTAACGAACAATTCGGCACTTCGCCAGCCAGGATAATCTTTTCGGGAGCAAAAAGATTCGCCAGATTAGCCGCCAGCATTCCCAGATGATTCCCCAATTGTTTCAATTGCTCAAGCAGAACATCATCGCCAGCCTCAGCAACCGAAACGATATCTGCCAGCGTCACGTCTTTTTCTTTTTCAAGTAGTTCTTTTCGCCCCGTTGTTATTTTTTGTGTTTTGATAAGCTTGAGTGCCGAATCAACAAATCCCTTGGCTGAGACAAGATCGGTCGCAAGCTGTGGTCCCTGAGTGGTATTGAAGACAAGATACCCAACTTCTCCCGCCATCGAATTGGAGCCGCTGTAAAGCTTGCCATCGATAACAATTCCCAAGCCAATGCCGGATCGAACGGCCAGGCAAAGAAAGTTGCGACTCCCCTTTCCGCTCCCGCGCAATAATTCGCCGTAAGCTAATGCACGAATATTGTCTTCCACAAATAATGGGGTATCGAAAACTTTTTCAAATCGATCACGAAGCGGCACCTGATCGAAATCGGTCAGCAAGCGATAATGCAGCACGCGGCCAGATTCACAATCAACCTGCCCCGGTGCAGCGATCCCGATAGACAGCAACGGGCGATCTGCTCGACCAGCCAATTCCTTCGCCAGTTTAAGGATTCGATTCAGCACTCCTTCTCTCGAAATATCACTTCGAAACGAAACCTCTTTCTGCCCCAGCACCTCACCAGAAAAATCAGACAGGACGGCTCGCCCGCGCAGCGCTTCAAAATCGAGTCCCAGAAAACAACCGTGCTGCGGATTCAGGTGCAACGGTGCCCGCCCACGAGACGACGCCGCAGGATCGCCCTCCACCAGCAAGCCGGTAGCAATCAAATCTTCAATATAATTCCCCATCATCGTCGCATTGATATTAAGCCGCTGAGCCAAATCAAATCGTTGACAACTCCCGGAACGAAAAACCTCATTGAGGATTCCGTTCTTCTTAATCGCCAGTTTCGTTTCGCGCGGTCGTGGGTGCATGTTGAAGTTAGTCTGGAAATCAGTACGGGAGAAATAATTATGATTACTGAGTTAAATGACATGAACGGCGCGGTATTACTGCTCGAATCAGGCGACCTCGCACCTGTTCGTTATAATAACATAACAACAGGGTGTCAAGTTGCCGGTCGTCTTGTTATCCATAAACGAAACCATTAAGCCGTAGGGTCCGCTACCCGCGGACCATCGCATGAAATAGAGGGATCTACTTCCCATTGCGGTCCGCGGGTAGCGGCCCCTACGGACTTGAATCATTGATAGATGGAGAATTTCAGGGTAGTATCGATCTATTGAACCAAAATGGACTTAACTGTAAAGGTATCGCATGCGTATTTTATCCTGTTTGCTATTTGTTGTTTTCATTAGTCAGTTAACATCAGTGGCTGATGCTGCCCAGCGACCGAATATTCTTTTTGCTTTTGCCGATGACTGGGGGCGGCACGCGAGTGCGTATGCAAAAATTGATGGTCCCGGCACGGAGAATGATGTTATCCGCACGCCCAATTTTGATGCACTGGCAAAATCGGGAGTGCTGTTTCGCAATGCGTTTATCAATTCTCCTTCCTGCACGCCGTGCCGTAGTTCGTTGCTTTCCGGTCAGCATTTCTGGCGAACAGGTCGCGGGGCGATTCTTCAAGGTGCGATTTGGGATCCCTCGATTCCAACTTGGCCACTGCTGCTAAAGGAGAACGGGTATCACATCGGTTTCAGCTTTAAGGTGTGGAGTCCGGGGTCGCCCCCCAATGCGGGGTATGGTGGATATAAAAATGCGTATCATCAAGCTGGTCGCAAGTTTAATGGTTTTTCGCAGACGGTTACGAAATTATCGCAACAAGGCAAGTCCATTGAACAGGCGAAGAAATTATTGGGTGATGAAGTGCGGGGAAACCTGCAAGCATTTCTGGCGAAGAAAGATAAAGATGCTCCTTTCGCTTACTGGTTCGGTCCCACGAATGTGCATCGAAAATGGATTAAAGGTTCGGGGCGTGAAATCTGGGGAATCAATCCCGATGATCTCAAAGGAAAACTGCCTCCTTATTTGCCCGACGTTCCCGCGGTACGGCAGGATTTTGCTGATTACCTTGGCGAAGCCCAGGCGTTTGATATGTCGCTGGGAATTCTTGTTGATGAATTGAAAAAGGCTGGCGAGTTCGAAAACACAATTATCGCGGTCTCTGGTGATCACGGTCCGGCTGGGTTCCCGCACGGAAAATGCAACCTTTACGACTTCGGCTCACGTGTTGCACTCACTTTGAGTGGCCCCGGAATTAATGGAGGCCGCGTGGTGGATGACTTTGTCAGTCTGCCCGATCTGGCACCGACTTTTCTTGATGCCGGTCAGGTTAAACCGCCTGAAGTAATGACCGCGAAAACTCTTTGGCCTGTTTTGAAATCTAAAAGACAGGGGCTTGTTGATCAAAAGCGGACGCAGGTTTATATCGGGCGCGAAAGACACGTTGCTTCCGCTCGTGAAGGTTTCTTGCCTTATCCACAACGAGCGATTCGGACTGATGACTATTTATTTATCATCAATTTCCATCCAGAACGATTTCCGCTGGGTGATCACTATAACCTTGACGAAAACAGCACTCCTTCAATTGATGAGTTAACGAACAACACTTTTGTCACGCTGCCAGATGAAGATGCAGGACCAACCAAAGCCTGGTTGGTTTCTCACCGACACGATCCAATCTGGAAGCCGTATTTTGATCACGCGTACGGCAAGCGTCCGCGCGAAGAATTGTTCGATTTGAAAAATGATCCTGATCAAATGAATAATGTGGCTACCAACCCGAAGTATAAAAAAGTTGCTGAGCGATTAAGCAAAAAACTGATGCACGAATTGCGCACCACTGGCGATCCCAGAGTCATCGATAACGGAAAATACTTCGAAACACCCCCATTGGCTGGCCCATTACCTCCCAGACCGAAGAAAAAGAAGTAAGGGAACCTCTTATTGCTTCATTGTTGCTTCCAAACTCAATTTTCGGAACTTCATCGCTACGTGGTACGTCCCGGTAATTTCCCAACCGATGTTGAATGCGCGAACTTCATAATC
>JAJRTM010000417.1 GCA_024278285.1 Planctomycetota bacterium | reverse complement strand
AATTTCTGAAAGGTTCGCTGCTTGTCATCTTCAGCGCAATACTTACGTTTATGTTGATGATGCGTGGTTTTGAAACAGCCGAAGGAGGGGCAGATGGTCACAAACTACGCACCCTGGGCCCGTTCACTACAAAAACATTGGCAGACGATCTTGGCAAAGACGAAAGCACAAAAAAATGGACGCTCATTCCCGCAGATTCTGTCTGGGAAAAAACTCCGTTCGTACGACTGAAAAATGCAGAAGGGACTGTCACCGTCTGGAAAAAAGAAGAAAAACCAGCCGGCAAATTTCTTTTGACCGAAGCACAATCGTTAACCAAAACGACCGAGGGAACAGTTCTTGTTAACGGGTTAATTAAAGGGAACAAAAAAGGAGAGCCGGAACTTCATCCTGTGGGGCATATTTCGAAGTTGCCAGGCGGCAAGGAAAAAACAGGCCCGCTTGGTCTGCTCAGCTTTTTCAGTACGCTCCAGGAAAGTGAAATTATCCTTTGGCCCAAAAAAGTAATTAAAGAAGAAGATGGTTCAACAACGACGGTTTATTATCAAAAACCAACGCCCGGTTCTCAGGTTTTGCGTCCCGGTGAACATCCCCGTTTTAAGGGAATTAGAAGTGACGACCCTATCGACAAATTGAATTTTCTCTCGCTGATGCTGGCCCTGTTTTGTGGAACCGCATCGCTGCCTCATATTCTTATTCGATATTACACCGTCAAAGATGAAGCAGCGGCTCGCAAAAGTACAATTGTCGGAATTGTCACGATCGGCTTCTTCTATATTCTCTCGCTTTACATGGGGCTGGGGGCGATGACCAGTGGGGCGCTCGATGTGACGAACTCTAACATGGCTGCCCCGCTGCTGGCTCGCAGCATGGCAGAATGGTTGTTTGCTGCGATTTCTGCGATTGCATTCACGACTGTTTTGGGAACGGTCAGCGGTTTGATTCTCGCCTCAGCCGGAGCAGTCACGCACGATTTAATGGGACACTTGCTGCATATTAAAATGAACGATGCAGAACAGGTTCGCGTTGCCAAAATCTCTTCGGTTATTGTTGGCGTCATCGCAATTATTCTTGGTATTTTGTTTAAGGATATGAATGTCAGTTATCTGGTCGGCTGGGCGTTCAGCGTAGCCGCTTCTGCAAATTTACCTTCGTTGATTATGCTTCTGTTCTGGAAAAAAACAACCAGCCAGGGCATCATCACTGCGTTAATCGTTGGTATGGTCAGTTCGCTCGGCTGGATTCTGCTTTCTGAAGATACTTTCACAAAAGTATACGGGTTGAGTGCAGAGTCTGCGTGGGTTCCATTCAGTCAGCCGGGTATCGTAACGATCCCCCTCGGTTTTCTGGTACTGGTTGCAGTTTCTCTGATGACACAGCCTAAGAAAATAAATGGCGAACAATAATGCCAATTTCGCGGTTGCGCAGGCTGGGTCATGACCCAGTTTTTTCGGCTTGCTGCACCATTTCAAAAAGAAAAATTCTTTGACAGATCCGAGAGAGCCATGATACAATTACAGTGAAAATGAGTCAGAAAGGATAAGAAAAATGCAAATCACAATTCCAGATAGTTTGCGGCTCCAATCTCGCGCGACTTCTATTGGCTTCGCAAGTGTTGAGGAGTACGTGCGGCATCTTGTCGAGGAAGACTTGGGCTCACCTGGAAATTCTGAAGAGAATAATAAGATTGAAGAACAAATTCCTTATGAAGATTGGAAGAAACTCTTTGATCCATTTGTTGCGACACTTGAACCTGGAAACCCGAATGCTGATTCCAGCCGGGAAAGTATTTATGCTGAAAGAATGGCTCAATTGAACCGACATGCAGATTCTCATTGATACCAATGTCATCCTTCGGTTTGTGGAACCGGCTGATCCGCTACATTCTGTTACCCTCACCGCCCTTGATAGCCTTCGCCATCAAGGGCATCAACTGGTAATTGTGCCACAGATTATCTATGAGTTCTGGGCGGTTGCCACGCGCACTATCGAAGCCAACGGTCTCGGCAAACAAATTGATCACGCACAACAATGCATTCAACATTTTGAAGCACTTTTTATTCTTCTGAAAGATGAAAGATCAATTTACGAAAAATGGATGAGCCTTGTTTCTCGACATGAAGTCAAAGGGATCAATTCGTATGATACTCGTATCGTTGCCGCAATGCTGCATCATCAGGTAACGCACATCTTGACATTCAACCCTAAAGATTTTCGCCGTTATTCGCAGATAACCATTCTTGACCCCAAAACCGTAACTACACTACCATTCATCGAGCCAAAACCGAAATAGAAGTCAATTTCGCGGTTGCGCAGACTAGGTCATGACCCAGCTTTTTCGGCTTGCTGCACGATTGTATTTATGATTCGTATAATCACACCAAACGTAATTGCTGGGTCACGACCCAGCCTACAAATCTGTTAAAGAAGACTCCAATGTCACGAAAAGATCCACGTTCTGTTTTTACCAGCGATGATCACGCCGCCGCTGAATTTGTTGCCGAATGGCTCGGGCGGCAAGGGATTGATTCAGAGTTGATAACGCACATCAAAGAGAGTGATGGCGTTGGCCTGACACCATTTAGTGATAGTCAATCAACTTCGCACATGGAAGTTTTTGTGAAAAATATAGACGATGTTGAAACCGTAAAAAAACTGATTGTCGAAAATCAAGAAAGCATTCTTCAGGAAGCCCAGAAGCGGGATGAAACGATTCCCGAGAAAATCGCGGTCGCCTGTGATCATTGCGGCGAAACAGCAATTTATCCTGGCACGATGCAGGGAACCGTACAGGAATGCCCCCATTGCGGCGAATATCTGGACGTCCCAGGCGGCGAAGACGAATTCGACTGGTCAGTCGTCGATGAAACCATCTCAGAAGATGAACTGGCAGACAACAAAAACGACGAAGAATCCGACGCCTGGGGATGAATTAATCCTGCACACGGGCGCAAAATCGTATCAATTGCGCCAGGATATTTTTAATTGATAGGGGTAGGTTTCGGCTTGTTCGGGTTAGAATCGGTTAAACATTAACTGTTCGATCCTTGGATGGCTCAGACGCATCGCGTCTGGGTGACGCAGTCACAAGAAGTCTTATCAGACGCTTTGCCTGGATGATAAACGTCCCCTCTTTAATACCGTTTCATACTACTAACGGTTAATTTCTTTGCCTCACTCAAAGGTTTCAAAGAACGGGTATCATGCCCTAGAACTCTCCACGGTTTCTGATCCAATTAAACTCAATGGCAACACAAACATGCCCACACATGAGAGTTATTTCTCCATTGAAAATCTGATAAAAAATGTGGACATGGCACCCACCTTTCCAGTCATTTTGTCGTTGCGGCTATGCCTCGCCAGGATTTTTCTTTATCGGAAACCACATTCTCGACTTTTTATTGCAGAGCAACTCAGACGCGATGCGTCTGAGCCATCCAACGGCTTGAATTTAGCTTCAGTTATTGTTCGAACGTTCCTACGCAATGCCTGTTGGAGAGAGTTCGTGCTCGGCTTTCCAGTCGATCAATTGCATTTCGACGCTGGTTCGTCCACGGAATTCGTTGATCATCGGCTTGAAACAAATCGCGATGGGGCCTTCCTGCTTGCCGATTTCTTCCGCCCATTCTCCTCGACCAAACGCAACGGCTCGCATTGTTTGCCCGAATTGTTTTACTTTCAGTGAAAGATGCCGCCCTCCTTCTCCCATCGTGCGAGGCGGCTCCGCGAGTGTTACCGATGTGGAAACAAAGATGGGACGCTCGTTGGCATTGCCAAACGGTCCGAGATAATCTAATTCACGCACAGCTTTTACGGATAATTCCCCCAGCGAAACTTCTGCATCAATGCGTCGCGGTTGCTGTTCAAGTTCTGTCGGCGTTTCCTGTGCTGCTTGTGAAAGTGCTTCTCGAAAAGCATCTATATTTTCCTGCTTTACCTTCAAGCCAATCGCAGCAGCATGACCGCCAAATGTTTCGAGATATTCGTCACATACCGAAGCAGCACGATGTAAATTAAAATTACCGTGGGTCCGTCCCGAGCCTTGTCCGATACCACTGCTTGTATCGAAAGTGACAAGAATGGTCGGCTTTTCAAAATGCTCTGCAACGCGGCTTGCGACAATCCCAATCACGCCAGCGTGCCAATCGTGATGCGGAACAACCAGCGTATTCTGTTCAAGCCACTGTTCATTTTCCTGGATTACTTCCTTGGCCTGTTTCAGAATTTTTCGCTCAACGGTTTGTCGCTGGCGATTCAAACCATCCAGATAGACCGCCAGTTGTGTCGCGCGGGATTCGTCGGAAGTGGTTAAAAGTTCCACAGCCAATCTCGCCTGCCCCAGTCTCCCCGCTGCATTAATTCGCGGAGAAAGGGCAAACCCAATATCTTCTGAAGTGAGCGATGTTTTTTTATCGATCCCTGCAACTTTCATCAAGGCGGCAAGTCCCGGTCCAGCTTGTTCTTTGAGAGTTGCCAGGCCGTATTTAACAATGAGTCGATTTTCACTCACCAAAGGAACAACATCTGCAATTGTTCCGATCATTGATAAACAGACGGCTGATTTCAGATATGATCGCATCCTTTCGGAAGCTCGTTTGCCATCGCCTAGCACTTTGCAGATCGCCCAGGCAAGTTTGAAGGCAACCCCTGCTCCGCACAAAGGCGTAAACTTTCCCTCTTCGGCTGCGACGCCACCGGGCAGTTCAGGATGCACCACCGCGAGAGCATCTGGAATTTGCTCCCCGATTGTGTGGTGATCAGTAATAATTAAATCCAGACCGATTTCGCGAGCCAACGCCGCTTCGGTGACGCTGGAAACTCCGCAATCAACGGTAACAACCAGGCGATTGGGATCTGCCTTGTGCAATTCGCGTAACGCATCGCAATTCAATCCGTATCCTTCTTCCAGCCGACAAGGAATGTAGTAATCGACCTGTGTCCCGGCCAATTGCAAACATTGCTGAAGAATTGCGGTTGATGTCATGCCATCGACATCGTAATCGCCATAAATGGTGATGCGGCGTTT